>VXSC01000037.1 GCA_009838195.1 Rhodothermaceae bacterium
GGATCGCGCTAAGGTAGCGCTAATCAGGCAGAACCGTCCTGCTATAAGATCTAAAGGACGAATTGGCCGCCTCGATCCTTCGACCGGTGAATTCAAAGAATGGGATTCGCCGAGCGGACCACGATCTCATCCGTACTCACTGGCCGTGATTAACGACAAGATCTGGTACAACGAGTCTGGAATGCGCCCCGATGCACTGGTTCGATTTGATCCCCAGACAGAATCCTTTCAGAGTTGGGCAATCCCCAGCGGCGTAGGAATCATTCGACATGTCTGGGTCACCCGTGAAAACAAACTGCTCATTCACCAGAGCAGTTCTAATCGTGTTGGTCTCGTGACCATTAAAGATTTGGCGAATTAGCAGCTTTGTCCACGGAGTACCTAGTCGAGACATCCCTAATAAGATGCAGAGGGAGGTTCTATTACCCGCCTTTCCGTAGATCCCCTGGATTTATTCATTCGCCCATATCTCGATTTGTTTTGAAAAAAGCATCCGGGTCTCGCGCTGTACGCTGGCCGTTAAAGCAATTGTAATACTTCAATGCTCGGGCCAAAAGATTCAATTTAATGTGAATTAACAGTAATATGGCCAATATTTCCCATTATATAACAGATAAAGGATAGAATCTCTGGAAAAATACTGGAGTAATTACTATCTCCAGTGAGAGGGTCTGTCTATAGCGGTGTAATGATCCGCTAGTTATACAATATTCGCAGGGTGAGTGCGTGGGCCTGTGCCATGCTCCGCTGCGGGACACGCTACCCCCCAGTCGCGCAACCATTGCTACCTGATCGCTGCGCCTAGCCGGTTCGTCAAAAATGAACCTAGGTAGATGGACAGATCCCGCGCGGAGCGACTTTCAGTTCGTGTGAAAAAACAGATCGATCGATCTTATGGAGTGCCAATCCGTTGCGTACAGGGAAGATCTATAAAAAATCTGATATGATTCAAATTATGTCGCTGTTTTATTTGCATAAACGGTAGAGAGCTCCCTCGATTTTGGATTTTGGAATTTTGCAAGAGGCTCAATGTGAGAAAAATTGCCTATAATGCTGGGGCAGACTCACACATTTTCCGATCCAAAAGGATATGGACCGTTGTACAGCAAAGTAATGTTATTTCTCCGGGATGAGGGTGGCAGCCTCAGGACCTGTGCTAGGCCCATCCTGATCTTCGTTGGACTTGGGGTGTTGTTGTCTGTTGTCGCCCTTGGTCAAGTGCCCACGCCAATAACCCATACTGGCGTGACTCCCCGGGTGTTGTGGAATTCGAATTTGCAGGCTCTTGAAAACAGTGAGAACTTCGCGGTGGCAATTGATGGGAATTTGTTGCCGTCGGAAGCAGAGTTTGGCCGCCGTTCCCCGGTGGAGGTGACGTGGTGTTTGAGCCTTTCTGCGCAAGCGGTGATTGCAGGAGAATCAGTGACCGTGAAAGCAACGGTTTCTCCGGTGCAGACACAAGATGTTGACGTTGAAATTTCTTCCGATTCTTTGCTGCGTCCTTTTTTGGACCTGGATGACGGGACGTCGGTCACGATCCCGGCAGGGGCAAGTGAGTCCGCCCCGATAACGATTAAAACTCGTTGGGATGACAGTAATGATTTATTTACTTATGGATGGCTGATAGGAATACCAGAACTGCCACATGTTCACCCTCTCTGTTTATGTCCTGTTTTGCGGATTTTCTCCCCGAATGCTCCCCCGGCGGTCTCACTGTCGGCATCTCCGAACTTGGTGTACGAAGGGGAGTCGGTCACGGTGACAGCCACGTTGACGAAGGCACTGTCGGATGCGGTGACTATTCCCTTGGGATATGGTCCAGGTCGCCCACCGGCATTGGCGTGGTTCGATTATATTACTCTCCCGAGCATTACGATTCCCGGGGGATCCCGTACCGGATCGGGGACGATTACCATTCGGGATGACGGGATCTCTGAGGGGGAGGAGCGTTTCGATGTTGGCTTGAGTTTTCCATTGCCGTCCAAGATAATAGATGGCTACCCTTCGAGGGCGGGTATCACAATTCAAGACCGTGCCCCGGTGGACGTGACGCTCTCGGCATCTCCGGATCCGGTTGAGGAGGGGAATTCTGTCATGGTGACGGCAATGCTGTCCAAGGCGCTGGACACGAATGTAACGATTCCGTTGACCTTGAGCGATGGCTCGGCGGAGGCAGGGGATTATGTGGCACCGTCTCCGGCCCAGGTGGTGATCAAAGCGGGAGCGACGAGCGGAGCCTACCGGATCATGACGGTGGCGGATGACGTTGCCGAAGCAGACGAGACCTTCACAGTGGCCCTTGGCTCCCTTCCGTCCAGGCTGGCCAGGGGAGATCCACACCGGGCCACTCTGACCATCGCCGACAACGACCAAGCCGGGATCCAGGTCCTCCGATCTGTCTCGGTGGCGGAGGGGAGCCAGGAATTTTTGGAGATCGCACTGACTTCGGAGCCGTCCACCTCCGTCGCGGTACAGATGGACTGGTCTTCGGGAACCGACCTGAGTCTGCATCCCATGTCGTTAACCTTTACGCCCGAGGACTGGCATGATGGGCAACTGGTGACGGCGATGGCGGCGGAGGATGATGATTTTGCGGATGATCAGGTTCCAGTGATCCTGACGGCGAGCGGGAGTGACGACTACATCGGGATCGTGGAGACGGTGGTGGTAACGATCATGGACAACGATGCGGGGGAGATACTGGTTGCGCCATCGGTGACGGTGGAGGAAGGGGGCACGCATCCGCTCGCGGTGGGTCTTTCTGCCCGGCCATCGGGCCCGGTGACGGTAACGCTGACGGGACACGCGGGGACGGACCTGGCATTGGAGCGGACTTCGCTCACGTTTACGGTGGCGGATTGGTGGACTCTCCAGCCGGTGGTGTTGACGGCGGGGCCGGACGATGATTTTGCGGACGACACGGCGACGTTGACGCTCACCGCATCAGGTGGCGGCTACACCGGGGTGACGGCCGTGACCGCGGTAACGATCACGGACGACGATACAGCGGGGATCTTGGTGGAGCAGGCGGTGACGATGGAGGAAGGGAGCACGCACCCGCTCCGGGTGGTTCTTTCCGCGCAGCCATCGGGCCCGGTGACGGTAACGCTGACCGGACACGCGGGGACGGATCTGGCACTGGAGCGGACTTCGCTCACGTTTACCACAGCGGACTGGCAGACTCCGAAGCCGGTGATGCTGACGGCGCTGGAGGATGACGAGGATTATGTTGATGAAACAGTCGGACTGCATCTTGCGGCATCGGGCGGTGGCTATGCCGGGGTGGTGGCAACAAGCACGGTGACGATCATGGACAATGATGAACGTCCGGCAACGATCACGATCCACGACCATCAGGGATTGGAAGATGCGGGGGTTCTTCAGCTTCCCATCCGACTCAGTCGCCCCGTTGATCAGTTGGTGACCGTGCAGTATGCGAGTGCCGACAGGGAGGCGGAGGCGGGTCTGGACTATATGACCTCGCGCGGGATTGTGATTTTTGCTCCGGGGGCTACCCGGGGAATGATTGAGATCAAGGTCACCGATGATGAACTTCTGGAAGAAGATGAGTCTTTTGTGGTCACTTTGTCAAATCCGCGCCAGGCCATCATTGCGCGAGAGACGGGGACGGGCACGATTCTGGATAATGATGGCGGGGCGGTGACGCTTCGGGTCGAGGATGCGGTGGTGGTGGACGACGAGGAGCGGGTCCGGTTTCGGGTCGTGCTGTCGCATGCGCAGGGTCAGTCGATCTCGGCTGTGTACCGGACCCGGGACGGGACAGCCCGGGCGGGGGAGGACTATGAAGCGTCTTCGGGGGTGGTGACGCTGATCCCGGGAACCATGGAAGCCATGATTACGGTTCCGCTGCTGCATGGCGGACAGGATCGGCATGAGGAGACGTTCACGGTGCATCTGGAGTCGTCAGGGCATGCAGAGATTACGAAGGGGGTTGGAGTGGCCACGATACAGGAATCAGCCACGGTCAGCGAAGAGGTTCTGGACGCGTATGCGGCGCGGTTTGTTCGGACCTCATCGGCAGAGATTGTGGAGGCATTGGCCGAGCGGTTCCGCTCTGGGGTGGAGGGTGCAGCGTGCGGGGCGGCCGACCGTGCGGAGACGGCCCGGCTCTGGCATTCGGCTTCGTCATGGGATCCGTCTCTGGGCGAACTGTTGGCGGGGTGCCGCATGGCGGCGAGTTCTTACAGTGGTGCATTCAGTGTATGGGGACGGGGGGCATACCGGCAGTTTGGTGGCCCGGATGCATGGACACTGCGCGGCGAGGTAAGTACAGCGATGGTGGGGGCGGACTACCGGTGGCGGGCCGGTTGGCTGGCGGGGGTGCTGCTATCGCACAGTCAGGGGAGTGGATCGTTTGCAGTGATGCGGCAGTCTGGCGAGATCACGTCCGGGTTGACGGGGGTGTATCCGTACATGTCGTATGCAGGTGCGGGCTGGGAAGTGTGGTTGAGTGCGGGTGCGGGTCGCGGACAGGTGGAGATGCAGGAGTTGGACACAGATCTGGCGTCACGGTTTGGGGCAATGGGGGTTCGGGGGAGTTGGGTGTCCGGCGGCAGGATCGGGCTGAACTACCGTGGAGATGTTCTGGTGACGGATGCAAGGCTTCGGGATAGGACGGCAGAGGTGTACCGGGTGCGGGCCGGGGTGGAAGCCAATGCAACGATCAGGCGAGGGCTTCGTCCGTATGTGGAGGCGATGGTGCGCAGCGATGGCGGGCGTGCGGAGACGGGCGTCGGGTTGGAATTTGGCGGAGGGATTCAGGTGGACTATCCGGCGTGGCGTTTGAAGGGGGATGTGCACGCGCAGGGACTGGTGATGCATACGGCGGAGCAGTTCACGGAGTGGGGAATCTCAGGACGGGTGCAGGTGGGCCGTCGATCGGAGGGAGTGATGGTGCAGGTGCGTCCATCGTGGGGACGGGGGATGTCGATCTATGGTCAGCCATTGGATGCGGTGCCGATCGGTGCCAATGTGCACCGGACGGAGTTGGAACTGGGGTACGGCGTTCCATGGAAAGAGGGCACGGCCCGGTCCATTGTGGGGGTCACCCGGATGGCTCAGGGGAGGATGTACCGGCTGGGAGGCGAATTCCATCCGTGGGAACAGGTGAGCTTCTCAGTCTTTGGGCTGGCACATGGCCACGAAACGGCGCTGGCAGACATCGGAATGAATGTGCGAGGGTCGCTGCGGTATTAGATGGATGGAAAGAAGCACAACTGCGAGATAACTAATCAACGGGAATATCCTGACCTCGGCGGCTTGACGAGCTCTATAATTTGACAACCCCTGTTCTGGGTCCTTCTGGAGACGGTTTTTCGTTCACCCCGTTTGCAGTGTTCAGTGTCTTGTTGTGCAAGATCTTTTTTTGTATACCTGTGGGTTCATTCTCCCGAATTTCACGTTTGTTCAACCCTACTAAGCAAGACGACCAAAAACGTCGGCAAGATTTGTGGAGAACTACCGCAATGCACAAGGCCAGACCCAGCAACGAAAGTTTCCGGGTGCCATACCTTCGGCCAAATCAGATTGCCGGTACCTCAATTCGGCAACACCCTCGCTTGCACGGTTAAATGAACTTTTTTCCGCCAGAAAGTCAGGGCTATCCCGTCGCCGCCGCAAAGTTGTCAGCGACCTGTGCCCAGTTCACTACATTCCAGAATGCAGCTACATAGTCGGGGCGGCGATTTTGGTAGTTGAGATAATAGGCATGCTCCCATACATCCAAACCAAGGATAGGAGTATGGCCCTCCATATACGGACTATCCTGATTCGCCGTGGAATACACCTGTAGTGCACCCTCGGAATCTACAATGAGCCAAGCCCATCCACTGCCGAACTGTGTGGCCGCAGCTGCAGAGAATTTCGCCTTAAAATCCTCAAATGATCCAAATGCACTGTTGATGGCCGCTGACAGAGCACCCGCTGGAGAACCACCACCGGTTGGGCTGAGGACTGTCCAAAAGAGATTATGATTAGCGAAGCCACCGCCATTGTTGCGGACAGCACCTTGGACTCCCTCCGGTAAATCAGAAATTCCCCGTAAAAGTTCTTCAATGGACTTCGACTGCAGACTTGCGTGATCCTCCAACGCCTTGTTCAAGTTGGTGGTGTAGGCTTGATGATGCTTTCCATGGTGAATCTCCATGGTTCTCTGGTCAATATAGGGTTCCAATGCACCGTGTGTGTAGGGAAGATTAGGAAGTTCAAAAGGCATTTTAATGTTGTTAAGTTGCGGTGAAAGATACCTCGAACATCACAGATTGTTCGAGAAAACAAGCGAATAGGCTGGAGCAGATTAAGAACGGACGTTCATCAGTTTCTTATAGTCTGCTTCTGTTAAGCTTCCGTCAGAGCGTAAGCGATCAAGGGCCCGCGAAACTGCAGCCCAGTCCGTCTCCTTTGAGTTAGAGGGGTCCGGAAGCAACATAACATTTCGAAGCAGTTGTTCGATATACTCAGTGCTCTCCGGATGCCTTGAAAGATCAAGTTTTACTGAAAAGGTTGCCCTCCCCCTGTTTACTTCCATCACGATGTGTGCCCCGCGAAGCTTAGACCGGCTAGAATCAATAAAAACAATATCGCGATAACATACGGTCTGGGGAGACTCCAGATCTGAGTTTTGAAAAATCAGGCGGTCTTCCAGAAAAACCGCGCCATCTTTTCCGTTGCCAAGAAACGTACCATCATATAGCGCGAGAATATCTTCAGAATGCGCATCCTTCGCATAATCACGGGTTGCACCTCTTAACCTTTTTTGGGGAATTTCGGGAGTAACGTATAACCCGATCTTAGGAGCGTGCGGCAAAAGATCCTCGATCAGTGTTCTCATTTTGAACGGCTACGGAAGGGTTGCAAGCGGACCCTGCGTAAAAAAGGACAGTGTTAGATCCCGAATCCCTGGAACCAAACCAATCCCTAACAACAGGATTGCACATGTTACAAGGACGATGGAGGACGAGCGGGGGATCGGGAAGGCCTCGGATTGGACGGCTGGGTCCGCCTCGGTAGCGGGTTTCATCCAGAATACATACAACACGCGCAGGTAGTAATACCCCGAAAAAACGCTGGCCAACACGCCAACAATTGCCAACCAAGTCAGGCCTGCATCGACCGCTGGTGCAAAGACCGCAAGCTTCCCAAAGAACCCTCCTAAGGGAGGAAATCCAGTCAAACTGAACATGAATACCCCCATCGTGATACCGACCAGAGGCCTCTTGAAACCAATGCCTGCAAGAGAATCAAGGGTTTGCATACGTCCTTCTTTGCCATCCCATTCCAGTAATGCGATCGCACCGAACGCCCCAATATTCATCAGAGCATAAATCAAGAGGTAATAAACTGCTCCCGCATACGCTTCACTGGTCCCCGCGGCCAATGCAATCAATACATACCCTGCATGCGCAATGGAGGAATATGCGAGCATTCGCTTCACATTGTCCTGCGTCAGTGCAAGTAGATTCCCAAATACGACTGTCACCAGTGCAACGAGTGCCAGTGCCAACTGCCAGTCTCTACCCCCAGGTTCCAAGGTTCCAATCCCATGGTAGAGCACGAGTACCAGCGCTGCAAAGGCGGAAGTTTTCGAAGCAGTCGCCATGAACCCCGTCAGGGGCGTAGGTGCACCCTGATAGACATCCGGTGTCCACATATGAAATGGCACCGCGCCAACCTTGAACATAAATCCGACCAGAAACAAGGCAACCCCGACCCAAAACAGAGGGCGTAACCCACTCACAGAATACCCAACAGCCATCTCCGTGAAATACATCGTCCCGGTAGCACCGTAGATGAGAGCAATGCCATACAGGAAGAAACCAGTTGAGAAAGCTCCCAGCAAAAAATACTTGAGTGCACTCTCCAGCGCACCCTCATCACTTCGGACAATGCCAGTGAGGATATAGAGTGCAATGGACATGGTTTCCAGACCAACAAAAACAGTCACCATGTTGTTGGCCGTCCCCAACATTAACATCCCGCTGGTGGCAAACAGCATAAGAGCGTAGATCTCCCCGTAACTCCGACGGATTCCTTTCAGGTAAGGCACTGAAAGAATGATTGAGAAGAGCGCACTGACTAAAATGGTCACGCTGATAAACGAAGCGAGGCCTCCCGTCTGAATGAGCGAGAAAAAAACGGTCGAAGATGGATCGGAAACCTTGAACAACTCGAAGACCATCGCAATCACGACCGACAGCCCCGCAATCCACGGCAACTGGGGGGCATCGTTGCGGAAAACATCCCACACAATGACGATCACACCAACGAGCGAAAGCCAGAGAATAGACGCTCCTCCGGCCAAATCTACCAGGATGGTATCAAATGCGGACGAAATCTCCATAGATGTTACTTACCAAAAACCTTATCAATGGCCTGTGCCAAGAGTACATCCATCTGGCTAACCCGATTCCCCGCACTGTGAGTGGTGAGCTCAATACTGACCTGATTGTATACGTTGTACAAGATGGGATGATGATCTAAATGGTCTGCACAAAACCCAATCCGCACAATGAATGCGACTGCTTCCCGGAAATCTGCAAACTTGAAGGTCCTGGTGAGTCGATCGTTACGAAACTCCCAGTTCTGCAGCGACGCAAGAGCGTCATTCAATGTTTTTTGATCAAGTGGATCACGATTCATGGGCCCAAGAAATTATTTAAAAGATCCATCCGCTATAGAAAACTAGCCAAACCACAGCATACACTGGCAACAAGATCGTCAATCCGTACTTGACTAGGTAACCAACAAACGATGGGACATCGGCACCGTTGGACTCAGCAATAGCCTTGACCATAAAGTTCGGTGCATTTCCGATGTAAGTCATTGCACCAAAGAAGACCGCCGCAATCGAAATTGCCGACAAATAAAGCATGGATGCGTCCGCATTCGCAAATGCTTTCACCTCCACTGCATTATTTATGTCCATACCAAATTTGCCCATCGCTGCCGCAAGGAAGTTGAGGTACGTTGGTGCATTATCTAGTACACCGGACAGCGTACCGGTTCCCCAGTAGAAGGTCGTTGCGGTGAGAACGGAAGCATTCTCCGCAGCATAGTTCGAAATCAATGCCAACGCCGGTACCATGCAGGCAAAGATGCCAAGGAATAACCAGCCAACCTCACGGATGGGTTCAAACGTGAATTCATTCTTTTTCAATGCCTCCTGATCACAGCACTTAAAGGCAAGCACGCACATCGAGAACATGATGATTTCTCGAATCCCAAATGGAAGATGATAGGTGCCAACTAAGTCAAATGGTGTCCCCTTCATTGCCGTGATCACATTGGGATCAATAAATACGGAGACGACAATGATCACAACAAATATGAAGCTTCGGTTCCCCTGCAACTCAATGGTTTTTCCAGAAGAAATATCCGTTGTTGACTTTGCCTTGTTACGGCTGTCCATCACATAAAAAATGGCCAACAACACGATTAAGGTTGGCACCCAAATGTGCCATACATGTGCTGCTGTCCAGAAAAACGGAACACCACGCAGAAATCCTAGAAACAGCGGTGGATCTCCAATCGGAGTCATCGCGCCACCGACGTTTGCAACAATGAAAATGAAGAAAACAATGTGGTACGCTTTCAAGCGCCCCCTATTGAGACGCATATAAGGGCGAATAAATAGCATCGCCGCGCCGGTGGTTGCGATCAGGTTTGCAACTACTGCTCCCACAGAAAGAAGTGAAATATTCGCAAGTGGTGTTCCCCTTGCATTGACTTTTAGGAAGATCCCGCTGGCCGCAATAAATAGCGAAGCCACCAAGGCGATGAACGAGAGATATTCCTGAAGTGCATGCAGCATCGAAATACCGTCGTGCAGTACGAACAGGTAGTACACCGTCACAAAGAGACCCAAACCCACAGCATACTTGGGATAGTGGTGGTGCCAGTGATGTCCATAGAAAAGTGGCCCGGTTGCAATCATCAGAAGAAGAATCACAAAAGGCGCAACCAGCCATAGGGGAGGAAGTACCTTTGCATGCCCCCCACCGTAGCCTTCTTCGTGATCCCCTTCTTCCGCAGTTGCATCCTGCACTGCGTGATCCGCATCCTCTGTACTTTCCATCACCTCCTCGGCACTACCATCAACTTCGTGGACGGTATCATTAGTAGCACCGTCCTCTTGCGCAAAAGCCGTAGAGCTACCTATAACAAGAAACAGTACAAACCATAAGTAAAGTACGCGAGGAATCGTCATGAGGAATTTGGTATTTGTTACGGTTGGTGCGTGGTTGGACTCGGTGATGAAGAAGATCGGTTTGCTCTCCGACTCATCTCATAGGTACGCTGAAGATCGGCATCATCAATCTCCGCATAAGCACGCTTCTCTTCAATAATTTCTATAAGGCGTGTTGCTGCTGGCTCACTCACCTTCAAAAATGGTTGAGGCATGAGACCCAGCAAAACCATCAGCAATGCCATGGGAACCAGTATAACAAGTTCTCGGCGATTCAGATCTGACATGTTCCGGTTTGCTTCAATCGTTAGGGGACCAAAAAACATTCTACTCAGCATCCAAAGCAGATACACTGCCGCAAGGATAACCCCTGTAGTTGCAATAATCGTCAATACGGGCATCCCCGGCGCCTCGCTGCTGAATGCTCCGACCAGAATCAGAAATTCACCAACGAAGCCGTTAAGCCCCGGAAGCCCTGCACTCGCCAGTGCTGTCAGTACCATGAAGAATGTCAGTACCGGTACGGATTTCGCGATACCTCCATAGTCAGACATCAGGCGTGTATGCCGCCTCTCGTACAACATCCCAACAAGCAAAAATAATGCTCCCGTGGAGATTCCATGATTGATCATCTGGATCATGGCGCCTTGAATGCTCTCCAGAGTCAGCGCAAAAATTCCCAGCACCACAAAGCCCAGATGACTCACGCTTGAGTAAGCGACCAGTTTCTTAGCATCTGTTTGCGCACGGGATACCAATGCCCCGTATACAATGCCTATCACAGCAAGGATACCGATCAATAGCGTATGTGCTACAGAGGCACTAGGAAAGAAGGGAAGGCAAAACCGAATCAGACCGTAAGTCCCCATCTTCAACAGCACGCCTGCAAGAATTACAGACCCACCCGTCGGCGCCTGCACATGGGCATCTGGCAACCAAGTGTGAAATGGGAAAACCGGAACTTTGATTGCAAAAGCAAAAGCAAACAGAACGAACAGCCAGGTCTGCATCCCCAACGGGACATTAAAGGCCAACAGCTTGAAATAATTCGTAGTGAATACACCATCGTTGACCGCATTTCCTGCTGCGTATCCAAGATATAGAATTGCAACTAGCATCAAAAGAGAGCCTGCCATCGTGTAGATCACAAACTTGATGGCCGCGTAAATCCGACGCTCTCCTCCCCAGATCCCAATGAGGAAATACATCGGAATCAGGGTTAGCTCGAAGAAAATGTAAAAGAGAAGGACATCAAAGGCGCAGAACACCCCCGTCATGCCAGTCTGCAGGACCAAGAGCAATACATAGTATCCCTTGATATTCTCTTTGATATAGGTCCAGGAACACAAGACAACGATTGGGCCCAAAAATGTGGTCAACAACAACAGCAGCAGGCTAAACCCGTCAATTCCGATGAGATAGCGTACATCCAGACTTTCAGAAATCAACGGAAACTCCACACCGCGAAATTGCAAATCGGCTGCATTAGCTACATCAAATCCAAACCAAAGCGGGAGTGACAGCAGAAACGTGCTCAACGCGACGAGCAGCGCAAACCAGCGCACCGAGCGATCACTCGGCGCAAAAAGCATACAGAGTGCTCCTACCAAAGGTAGAAAAATGATTGCCGTCAAGAGGTTTGCGAACTCCATCGCGGATGCTACTTGATATTAAAGGAGAAATAATGCAATCATTAAAACAGACCCAAGCAGGATTGCCAGTGCATAATTCTGCACAACCCCTGTTTGTAATCGTCCAAATAACCAACTGAATACCATGGATACCCGTGCCACCGCATTCACCAATCCATCCACGACATATTGATCGAACGGTGCAAATGCCTTCTGTGCACCCCCAATCACTGGTCGAACAATCGCCCGATTATAAAACTCGTCCCAATAGTAGCTCGATTGCCACCAGCGGTAAAGCGCACCGAAGCTGCCCTGAATCAACTGATCCCCACCCAACTCATACCTCGCAAAGAATCTCCATGCCCACAAGACTCCTACGATGGCAATGAGCGAGCCCAGCACTATTAACCCAATTTCAACCGAAACACTTACATGAGCATGGACTCCGGGCTCAGCAACCGGACCTAAATGATCTCCATGTCCGACAAGGTAATCATGGATCCAGTTCGACAACCCAATCTTTTCGGCTACTTTAGGGAATCCAATCGCTCCTCCGATCATGGACAATCCAGCCAAAATTACAAGCGGTAGCGTCATTGACCACGGCGACTCATGAGGATGCAATTTGTCCTGCATGGGCCATCTGGCTTTCCCTTCGAAAGTCAGCATGTACGAACGCATCATGTAGAATGCGGTCAGAAGCGCGGTAATAATCCCAATACCCCAGACAAACCATGCATACATGTTCCCATCGTATCCATACTCAAATGCCTTGAACAGGATTTCGTCTTTCGAAAAGAATCCCGCCGTCAATGGGATTCCCGCGATGGCAAGCGTAGACAAGAGATAGGTCCATCGGGTAATGGGCATATATTGTTTTAGCCCTCCCATGAAGTACATATCCTGCGCATCAAAATCGCCATCGTAGCCTTCGTGCCGGAGATCATGCTCGACATGATGCATCCCGTGAATCACACTCCCCGAGCCTAGGAACAGACAGGCCTTAAAGAACGCATGGGTAACGACATGAAAGATTGCGACAAAAAATGCCCCTACCCCTGCCGCCATGAACATGTACCCTAGCTGGGATACCGTTGAATAGGCAAGAACTCGTTTGATGTCACGTTGCGTCAAAGCAATAGTCGCTGCCACAATCGCTGTCACTGCACCCACCACAGCAATCACTGCCATTACCTCTGGGGCCATCAGCACCAGAGGCGAGAGCCTTGCCAATAGATAGAGGCCGCTGGTGACCATGGTCGCGGCGTGAATCAGCGCGGAGACAGGCGTTGGACCTGCCATTGCATCAGGAAGCCAAATGAATAGGGGAATCTGTGCACTCTTTCCGGTCGCCCCCAAAAACAGGAGGAAGACCACGACCATAATGGTGCCTTCCGACATCGCCTCTGCACCCGATAGTACACTGCTGAAGTCCAGTCCTCCGACTTCCCGAACCAGAATGAACATGGCAATGAGGAAGCAAAAATCCCCTACCCTGTTCACAATAAATGCCTTCGTTGCCGCTGCACTGTTCTTGCGTTCCTCATACCAGAATCCGATGAGGAGATATGAGCAGAGTCCCACTCCTTCCCAGCCCAGAAACAGAAGTAACAGATTGTCTGCCAGAACCAGGTTCAGCATCATGAAGATGAACAGGTTCAAATACGCGAAGAACTTCCAAAAAGATCTGTCCTCTGCCATATAGCCGGTTGCATAGAGATGAATCAAAGCCCCGACTCCTGTGACCACCAAAGTCATGATCAGCGAGAGCTGGTCAATCCGATAGGCAATATCAACCGAAAAGTCACCCGCGCCCATCCAGGTATAGACGGAAGTAATGGATGCGGTATCTGTCCCTTGGGAAAAAAGCATCGCTGCAAGCCCAAAGGGAATTGCGACCATCAATGTCCCGACGGTCCCCAATAACCCCTTGTGGACGCGTAAGCCACGCGCAAATAGAGGGATAATTCCCAGTAATACAGCCCCTATGAGCGGCAGTAGAACAATAAGCTGAACAGTCAAATCAGTGGACATTGATTGGCTCAGTGCCTAAACAATTTGATATCATTAACATCGACTGTAAGCTTATTCCGGAAGATTGCGATGACAATGGCGAGACCGATCGCAGCTTCAGCAGCGGCGACCGAAATTACAAAAAACACCAGAATCTGACCAGATACGTCCCCCATAAATTGAGCGAATGCAACCAGAGTAATATTCACTGCATTCAGCATGAGCTCAATTGACATCAAGATCACGATCAGATTGCTTCGGTACAAAACCCCTATCACTCCAATAGAGAAGAGTACTGCACTGAGCGTCAAATACCATGTAAGAGGAATTCCCATCAGGTTCTATTCAAACGTGCGCTTTGCAAGCATCACCGCCCCCACAGTTGCGACCAGAAGAAGGATCCCGATAATCTCAAACGGGAGCACATAACGTGTAAAAAGTGCCTCCGCGATGTTCAATGCAGATCCGGTTTCTGTATTTACGACTGCTGACGACAATGACTCTGAGGTCGTTGCCGTCACGTAAACCATCTGAGCCAGAATCACTGTGAACAAAACAAACCCGACCCCTTTCTTCGCATCAACCCGGTCAACTTCAGGGACTGCACTCAGGTTGAGTAGCATGATGACAAATAAAAACAGGACCATAATTGCACCTGCGTAGACTAGGACCTGCACAACCGCAATGAATTCAGCATTTAGTGTCACATACAGTCCCGCCACACAGAGCATCACAAGAATCAACCATAATGCACTCTGGACGGGGCTGCGTGAAATCAGCATTGCTAGTGCTGCAAACACCGCAATGAGACTGGCGGCAATAAAAAACACTTCAGCAAACATGCAAAATGCTCCGAGTCAAGACTGGGCAAATTTAGGCAAATTTTCGCAGCCGTTCACTATACAGGGGATTGAAAAAATCACGAAATCCCACTTTTACTGTCTTGAATGTATTTGATCAAGCATCTCTTCCAGCGCAGCATCAAATTCTGAAAGGGACCCGTTAGATGTCAGCGGTAACACCGAAATACTTTCTCGCTCCTTGAACATCCAGGCCCCTAGCACCGTGATCGCATCTACCTGCTGCATCGTAAGCCGATCTGGTGGATGAAGTACCCGCTTATGGAAGATGGATTTCGCTGTATCGAAGGTATCTGGGTCACACGGCCATACTGCATGTGCAATCGGAAACCCATACGCCATGAAATGTACCTCTATTTTCCCGTTCAACGTACATAACACTGCACCGGTCCTTTCCAACAGCGCTGTGCGCAGAAAATGTGGACGTGAATGGATGGTTTTCATGAACTCCAATTCATCGCGGATCTGCGCGGCGCGTTCATATTTCTGGAGTTGAGACGCTTTCCTCATTCTACTTTCCAGAAGAGACAATGCTTGTGTATCCCGCCCCTCCAGAAAAGCAGTTGCACACACAAACCCTTCCTCCGTCAGAGGGCCACCAATTTGGGAGCTCTCCAACCCGATTCCATTCCGTTCGGGGGATCGGAATGCGTCTGGGGATGCCCCATAGAGTGATACCAGTACCTGTGCTAAATGCATCGCTTCATTGTGGGTCGCCATTGGACCATAGTGCCTAGCCCCATCTGCCCGTATGTGCTTAATGAGGGTCACCCAGCCTGAGCTGGAAATTTCCCCGAGACGTAAAAATGTCCGACTGCGGTGTTTTCGCCCTGCTTTATTGAATGGTGGGATATGTTCTTTGATTAAGCGCGACTCCAATAGAAGTGCTTCCAACTCCGTCTCTGCCTGCGTCCACTCAATATCGTGGACTTGCCGGATCATTGCACGGATGTGTTGAGCATGGCCCTCTGTACCGGCAAAATAGCTGCGAACCCTCTCACTGAGTACCCGGGCTTTACCAATGTAGAGCAACTTCCCATCCTTCCTCAGCATCTGATAGACTCCAGGAGAATGTGGAAGTTTGTTCAGATAATTTTTGCGAATATGTTCCAGACGCTGCTGATCGGCTGGATTCCTCGCGTAGGAGGTATTTTGAAAACGCAACAATTCATCCAACTCCGTGATCTCGTGCTGTCTTTCCAACATGAGAAGTAACTGGGTCAATACCTCCTGCGTTGCAAGTGCGTCACTGAGGGCACGATGACGATCATCTGGGTTAATATCAAAATGTTTAATCAAGCTCCCCAAACTCCTTGATGGCAGCCCTTTAAGAAGACGACGTGCCAAACGTACCGTGCAGAGAGTCTGACTATTGAGTGCGGGGAGGCCTGCACGACTTAATTCTGAAACAATGAATTTCCAGTCAAACGCAACATTGTGTGCTACGAAAATTGCATCCCCCACGAATTCAATGAAAGCTGGTAGTACATCAGCCACCTGCGACTGCCCATATACATCGGCCGCAGTAATTCCTGTAATCTGAGTAATACGCCATGGCACCTTGCACCCGGGATCAACCAGTCTTTCGAATGTGTCTTCAACCCTATTTCCTTTCACCCTGACCGCCCCAATCTCAAGAATCCGGTCCTGATCCGCATGCATTCCCGTCGTTTCCAGATCTACGATCACAAATTCAGCATCTCTAATCCACATTGGACTCTATTTTGTGAGTAAATTCATCGACTCGTGCGTACTAGCCTTCCAAATTATCACCATCTATTTGAAAGTATCTCATGAATAAGGTTACCGTGATTGGAGCGGGCAATGTTGGGGCCACTGTTGCCGAATGTGTGGCCCGTAAAGATATGGTCAAAGAAGTAGTATTGATTGATATCAAGGACGGCTTATCCGAGGGAAAGGCTCTTGACATCGCCGAATCCGCCCCGATCCACTTATTTGATACCCGGGTTAAGGGAGTCACCAACGATTATAGTGCTACCGCGGACTCTGATATTTGCGTAATCACCAGTGGCGTACCCCGAAAACCAGGTATGAGCCGGGATGACCTGCTGGAGATCAATGCCAATATTGTTCGTTCGGTTACGGAATCATTTGTAGCGGAGAGCCCCGATGCGATCATTATCGTGATCTCCAACCCACTTGATGTGATGACCTACGTAGCCCATCAAGCCAGCGGGTTCCCATCCCATCGGGTTTTTGGAATGGCTGGCGTTTTGGATACTGCACGGTTCCGGGCCTTCCTGTCTATGGAGCTTGGAGTTTCTGTCAAGGACATTCAGGCACTCCTGATGGGCGGACACGGAGATACGATGGTTCCTTTGCCCCGCTATACTAGCGTAGGTGGGATTCCGATCACCGAACTGCTCTCTGAAGATCGGATTGAATCTATTGTCGAACGTACGAAGAGTGGGGGTGGGGAGATCGTACAGCTCATGGGAACCTCGGCCTGGTATGCTCCAGGGGCTGCAGCTGCGGAAATGGCCGAAGCAATCGTCAAGGATTCTGGCCGAGTACTCCCCTGTGCCGTGTGCCCATCCGGTGAATATGGTCTCTCTGATTTATTTATCGGCCTGCCCGTCCGCCTTGGCCACTCTGGAATTGAACAGATCATCACTGTCGATCTGAACGAATCGGAGCAGGCTTTACTAGATGTTTCTGCTGAGCATATCCGCAGTAACTTCGAAGACCTCAGGCGTGTCTTGAATCAATCCGAGGCTTAAGCTCCACCAGTGTAGCCCCCCAACTGCTTGAATCTGTCGCAGTCTTCCAGGAATCGACAAGTGGAGATTTCGCCAGCACGGCATGCACAGTTGCTCGTAGAGTTCCTGTGCCCTTGCCGTGAATAATACGTATGTGATAGATGTCCTCGCTGTGACATGCACGGAGATACTCACGGGTCACATCAGCGGCATCCCGAGGATGGAACGTATGTAGATCCAGAATCCCATCTGTGGGATACTGAGAAATCTCGTCCTTCATGTGCTTACGTCGTAATATGTAAGTGTACGCCCTCCATTCCAGGAGCTAAAAGCTCCGAATGATGCATATCACAAAGTTGCCCTGCAAGGGGATCAAGTGATCTATTCTCTACGCACCATACTCGTTCGATTTCAATTCGGTATCTTTCATAATACTGAACCGAATTATTTAAATAAGCCCTCGGGTGAGGAGCTTTTCTTCGCATGATGGTGCCTCAGCATAAATGGGCGTGATCGGGCCCTTGCATTGGTGCGCCCCGCCTTCAAACTGATACGTAGAGAATTTGTCTAAGAAACCCCGTATAGTACGCAGAGATCACCACAGGCGTTCATCGGCCATCAGCCGCTTTGACGCACTGGATACAATGGTAGATGAGGACCTGATGGAGCTTTTTCAGGCTGGAACTGTGGAGGCCTATAATATCCTGGTGGATCGCTACAGTGAGCGCCTTATGCATTATCTGTATGGATTTCTAGGTGACAAAAAACGCTGCGAAGATCTTCTTCAGGAAACATTCCTTCGCGTTCACCGCAACCGCCACTCGTATCAGCGTATTGCAAAATTCTCTACTTGGCTCTATACCATCGCGGGGAATCTAGCTCGGAGTGAGTATCGAAAGCAGAAGCGTCGGCATATGTATTCGATCCAGTCCGTGAGCAGGGACAATGAGGAATACGAGATGCCACTGCCGGACGAGACCTTTTTACCGGATAAACACACGGAAAGTGCTCTTCAGGATGAGTACATCCAGGAAGCACTGGGTTCGCTCCCACCAAATTTCAGAGAGGTGGTAATTCTGCGGGACGTTCAGCAACTGGCTTACGGTGAGATCGCACAAATCACAGGACTTCCAATGGGAACGGTAAAAAGTCGCATTAATCGCGGACGTAGCAAGTTACAGGGGATACTCAGAGAGATCTATCCCTTTACGGAGGAACCAGATCCCCTCCCCATTGATCTACCAAATAGTACCACACAATTGGAAGCCGTCGAATGAGTCTGCTTCCTGGTGGATTAACCTGCCAGCGTCTGATCATTGAGAAAGATGCTCAGACTCTGGAAGTTCAATGGTCTGATGGCCATCACTGCACTTTTCCACTGGATGGCCTGAGGCGTGCGTGTCCCTGTGCTGCTTGTCAGGGACACGAAAAAATGCATGAACTCCCGGACCCCGCAATTTTTCGCCTCCCTGCCTTAATGCGATGGGAAAATGTTAAGGCCGAAATCGCAGGGAGTGTGGGGGTGCGTCTCATCTGGGATGATGGGCATAACAGTGGCATTTTTACCTGGGCGCGCTTACGCGCTATGTGTCCGTGCGAGTAACCACCATCCCTCCTGTTTTTGCGGAGATTGGCTGGTAAATCCACAAATCCAAAGTATGTAGCTCCGCACTCAAAAGACCTGTCAAGAGCAACCTAAAGCTGTGATAATATCTTCCTCAATCATATTTCGTATATTTAGGTCCGCACTGATATTATACTTTTGCGTACTGATCCCCATATAGTAATTACTGGGTTTTGTGAAAATTTGAATAAGATTGGGCAAATCGTGCCACAATGATATATGGGTTCTGTACGTTTAGTGTGTACTGTAACAAGGTGCATCATTAGTACGTAAGGGGCAGCGAGCCTGTCCCTCAGTCTTTAATAAGATTTATAGTAACGTGAAACAAATAACACGCATCGTTCGAAAGGACTCGCGGCGGCGTACCGCCCTGAGTCGCTTTGACGCTCTTCAGGATATGTGCGATGAAGACCTGATGGAACACTTCCAGGCAGGTGTGGTCGAGGCGTACAATATTCTATGGGAGCGTTGGACCGGTCCCTTGGTGAACTTTCTCTATCGGTTCACGGGCGACAAAAAAGCCTGTGAAGATCTGATTCAAGAAACGTTCCTTCGTGTATACCGGAATCGACATTCCTATAAGCGTATTGCTAAGTTCTCAACCTGGCTGTATACGATTGCGGGAAACTTGGCAAAAACGGAATATCGCAAGCGTAGCCGACGGCGTATGGACTCTATCCAATCGTTTAACCGTGACGGAGAGGAGTTCGAGATGCCCCTGCCCGATGAGACTTTCTCGCCAGATAAGCACGCAGAAAGTGCCATCCAGGATTACTACATCCAGATGGGACTTCTGGCATTGCCGGATCATTTTCGCGAGGTAGTTATCCTCCGTGATATCCAGCAGCTTAGCTATGAAGAGATTGCCATCATCACCGGCCTGCCTATGGGTACGGTAAAGAGCCGGATTAATCGGGGACGCACAAAGCTCCAAGAGCTCCTGCAAGGCATCTACCCCTTCCTAGACGAAGAGGAGGAAGATGATGAGCCGCTTCCTGAGTTTGCATAAGCCAGACAGCTGGACATCAAGTCGGCTGATTAGCTGCTGAGTTGGATCAGGATCGCGAAGGCAGCAACAACTCCTGCAAGTATGGTAAGCGCAATGATGATGTTCTTGCGTTGCTTCCGATTCATGTTCATGAGGGACTCTGTACTGCAATAAAGGCTTTTGGGTACAAATATGCAAGTTTCTGGTAGCAAACCTGGTCTGTGACACACCCGCTTATGGCATCCTTCCCCTTCTTCCAGGTTGATGCATTTACAGATACACCACTGAGTGGGAATCCCTGTGCGATTGTGATGGATGCGGATTCGCTTACGAGCGAGCAAATGCAGGCTATCGCACGCGAACAAAATCTCTCGGAAACGGCATTCATTCTGCACTCTGATCAAGCGGATGTACGTGCCCGCTACTTCACACCATCCGAAGAGATTCCGCTTGCTGGCCATCCTACGATTGCATCGGTCCACCTTCTCGTAGAATGCAGACGTATCTCCCTGACGGGGCCTGTGACCACGATTGCACTGGAGCTTGAAGCGGGGATCATTTCTGTTGACATTCTGACTGCTTTTGGGAAAGCGAATGAGATTGTCATGACACAACTGAAGCCGCAGTTCCTGTCTCTGGTGCCGCACGATCAGGCTCTATCTGCATTTGGCTTATCGAACGACGACCTCATTCCTGAAAAACCGATCCAAATCGTCAGCACTGGAACCCCACAGTTAATGGTACCTGTGCGGGATGTTGATTGCCTTAGAGGAATTCAGGTAGATGTGGCTTCTTTCACACAACTTCGCCGTGAATTCGATTTTTTCAGCGCACACCTGTTTACCCTAAACAACTCGGAAACATTTGCCCGCCATTTTGCCAGCCCACCCGATATATTCGAGGATCCATTTACTGGAAGTGCAACTGGCGGAATGGGAGCATACCTATGGCAGTATGACCTTATCAAGGAGCCTGTCTTTACTGCGCGTCAAGGAACCTGGATGCAACGACCAGGCCGGGCCCGCGTGACGGTCATGGGCCCACGTGCCGATATTACGAGTGTTAAAGTCGCTGGGCAGGCAGTAACGGTGATTGTCGGCACGCTTAATATTTAATCAAAATTAATGATGACTCAAGCTATTGATACTCAGCTTATTCATGCGGGAGAAGAGCGCCGTATTGAGGGAGCAATCCGCATGCCAATTTTTCAAACGGCCATGTTTGAGCATGACGATTCTCCCCTGAGATACATCCGCTACAATAACACACCAAACCAAATTGTGCTCAATCGAAAACTTGCGATTTTGGAAGGAGCTGAGGAAGCATTGGTCACCGGTAGCGGAATGGCTGCAATTAGTGGAGCACTCCTTACCGTACTCAAGCCAGGGGATCATCTTCTGACACAAGACACCGTCTATGGAGGAACACATGGATTCGTTCGTACACTACTGGCAGATCTTGGGGTTAGCGTCTCCTTCTTTGATGCGGATGCTCCCGAAACCTGGAATTCCTTGTTGCAGGCCAATACTCGTGCAGTCTATGTTGAATCCATCACAAACCCCCTACTTCACGTTTGTGATTTGGAAGGGATCGTTGCGTTTGCGCAGGCAAATAAATTGGTCTCCCTGATTGACAATACCTTTGCGACGCCATTCAATTACCCCGCTTCTGCTGCAGGATTTGACTTCTCACTTCACAGTGCAACCAAGTACCTTAACGGACACTCCGATGTTGTAGCCGGTGTCATTGCTGGAAGGGGAGACTGGGTGCGCAAGGCTGGAAAAAATTTAAAGCAGCTAGGAGGCTCCTTGGATCCTCATGCCTGTTTTTTACTTCATCGAGGTGTTCAAACCCTAGCCCTGCGAATGAGGCAACATAATTCCACCGCGCATGCTCTGGCAGAATTTCTTGATTCCAGAAGTGAGGTTGCACAGGTCTACCACCCTGGTCTGAAATCTCATCCACAACACGAGCGGGCAGCTCGCTTATTTGAAGGCTTTAGTGGAATGTTGAGTATCGAACTGAAAGGTGGTTTAGAAGCTACAGAAAAGCTGATGAGTCGCCTCCAGATTCCCGTCTATGCACCAAGCCTCGGAGGTATCGAATCCCTGATGACCCGTCCCGCAATCAGTTCGCACGCAGGACTGACTCCGGAAGAGCGCAAAGCTGCAGGAATTCGTGATTTTCTTTTAAGGATTTCTGTGGGGATCGAAGACTGTCACGACCTGATTGATGATTTCGAACAGGCTCTGAATTAACCGGATCCCCGTTGCTTTTCCCTAGAGGTCGGATCAATATTCTTCATGGTACTTTCATTTGACAGGTTTTCCTACGATACCGGGTAGGAATCTGCTCCGCCGCCTTGGGTGCTGGTTGTTGGCCGAGCACACAGGCAGCCTTACCGCACACGCAGGAAGCGGCCGGCCAGTCTTCGAATTCCCACCGGCGAGTTTGCCTGAATCTGATACACATACAGGCCCGAGGGCAATGCCGAACCCTCAAGACGGATGCTCTGGCTCCAGCCAGCGGTTAGATCGACCGGAGGTTGGGAAAGTACCCGCCGTCCCATCACATCAAACACCTCCACATTCAGGGTGGCGGGCCAAGGAAGATCGACAACGAGGCGTGTGGATTTGCTAAAAGGATTGGGATAGTTTCCGTGAACCATAAACGATTCCGGCACTCCCCCCTGCTCCGACGCGACGGGGCCAAGGAATTCAACATGGAACACCAGACCATCTGTCGCCCTGGTGGCATCGGTCGCCTTAAACATATAAGGAATCGGACTTGACGTAACCATCGTCGGCGTTCCGCTGATCGTGCGAGTCAATGAATCGTACACGAGCTCGGCGGGGAGCTTGGGGGTCAGGGTATAGGTAACCGGTGAAATACCTCCTTGGCATTCTGGGCAATTACTCTACCGGTGCAGAAGAATCGAACAGGGAGGAGCCCTAACGTCAGTAGAGCAAATGACTGATGGATTCCCATAGTCGTACAAAGGATGATGCGCGTCAAACGTTAGATCTTATCCTGACCTCGGCATTCGGGCAACAAAAAACCTTGTTCCATGGTTATTTGTCGGTCCAGACGGCCCCGTCCGACGTTCAATGTCAGTTCTGGCAAAAGATCTTGTCGCCGCCACCAAGCACTGTCCCGTCCGAACGACAGGTGCGCGAATAATCGATTCAAGCCAGCAATCAGGACGACATGTAACAAGTTTCGAGGATTAGTGGGCGGTGCTCAGCGCATTCATTACGGCTTTATAGTCCGCTTTGTCTACTTCGTCTAACAAGGATGTGGCTGCTGGAGCAATGGCAACGAAACGTATGCGGTCCCCATCGAACACGGATGCCCTCGGCGAAGAGCCTCGGGGCCGCTGAATAATTACGAAAACGGTTCCGACTTCAGTAGCATACGAGAGGTTGATTTCTCCGAGAGAAAACGGAAGGGCATAAAATTCCTCTCCACCACTCCCTAGATCAGTATACGCTAGTACGACTCCACGTTCGTGAATTTCACGGGTAATCAGTCCTGAAGACCATCCTGCTACTTCTAGGAACTCCGATACCTGAAAATCACTTGTTCGCAAGGTTACGGTAAAACTCTGAACATTGGCGTTACCCGGTGGTCCTTGCTCTCCTGTAGCTCCCCGTTCACCTGTCCCCCCCTGCGGTCCAGCAGGCCCTTCTGGTCCAACGGGACCTTCGCAGGCAGACAGGAATAGGGCGGCAAGCAGGAATAGAATAGCTGCCAAGCTAAGGGATTGGAGAGAGGGTCCTCTACCATTTATGCAAATAGAAAGCGGCATAATTTCAGTCATTTCAATTTTATCTTGTTGTAATGATAGACGACAGTCAATCCCTGAAAGTGACGGACACTGATGCCACTTTGCACAAGAATTCCCTATCGAAGAGATAGCGGTAAAATAGTGACACTTGAAGTATTTTGTCAGTCATTTATATTCCTTATCTGTGATTTTATCGGAAAATTTTGTTATATTACTGTTAACTCATAATAAATTGTAGCTCCGGGCCAGAACTGGTTCCAGACCTGATGTGCCAGCCGAGTGTGCTGCGCCGTCAACTCATCGGCTATGCGATACCATTCGAGCATCCGTATGATCTCGACATTAACCCGATCTAATCTTCACAGAAATTGGGATCAGTCTGGACAGCATCGGCGAGCACGCGCGCATCCCGGCGGTCATTGGGTCCGACGAATACCAATCCCGGAAGCGATCCAACTGCTTGGGGTTGATGGTAGGCACCTAGAAGATATTCCCCTTGAAGCCGTCCACGACCAGACCATTGGAAACCTCAATGGCAGCTGCAATCTGGCCCGCAGTACAGTTTGCACAATCGAAGATCTAGTCCCACTGTTGGGGATTCCATCCCCTGAATGTGCAATAGAATTCTTACCAATAACGGTTCCTACTGAATTCACGATGCACACCTGGTACGACTCAGTCCCCGAGTCAATGCTACAAAAGATGATGGATTGAGAATTCGTAGACATGATGGTGTATCTGTAGTGTGTGAAAGTAGTCGCGGATTGATGTGATGCTTCATCGGTCCCTATATCGGTGCTCAATGACACAAACTCTCTACGGGGCGAAATCACGGCACTTCCTAGGGCGCGCCGACCAAGCAATCAAGACACAGGAGGCAGTTAGTCACTTTTGGGGAGGTGATCCGCAGAGACCCGATGTGAAACACAAATAGGCAATGCTCTTGTGAGCCTGGAAAGATCAAACGGTCTCAAAATCAAAAACCCTCGGCACAGAACCGATGATCCGTGACCTCTTTCATTGAAGCCCCAAACCCGCAGCTCTATGTCAATCTTCTTCAACTTCTTTGATTGCTCCAATACGTACTTAGGTAGCATCCCCTACAACATACAGGGTGAAATCCCCTCCCATTCCCTTTCCGAAATAGCCAGCGGTGTGTTAGCACCATTTTCTTCGATCTTGGCGGACGGCTTTCTTTGTCTCGCTGGGGCCTGAAAATGAACTGTCCACTGAAGAAGAAGAAGAACCAGAAGTCAAAGTCAGAGTACATGACTGGTGCGATAACCAGAGTGACGAGTGTTGGATTTGACAACCTTCTGATGATCGTAATGCCCAGAGGCCCCCAGAATACAGACCGACCTCCCCGCGAACTGGCGATGTAAATCAAGCAGTGACCTCCAAGAAAGAACGTAACAAGCGACCCATCGAGAGCGGTGGCGAGGCGTGCATTCCCACCTATACCCGAATCTGTGCCAAGCCTTTCGGACGGGGCAACTCCCACCTTTTCAAACGCTTCAGTTGTTACTACAGCGGACACTTCGTGACACTGCGCTAAACAATCTGATGTTGCCTTCACTGTCGCCTTCGACATTGAAGTCTTCGCCACTGCGGCACAACCGAGCCTCGGTGTCCGATAGCGGCAGTTGAGTACATGCCCGCTCGTAGGCCGAATTCAGCGCCTCCTCACGCGTGCTGCCCGTCCCCGTGCCCGTCCCGGATCCGCTTGGTGAACTCAGATTACCGAGCGTGGACGGTTCAAGAGTCAGTGTCACAGTACATTCCCAAGACGCCGATGAAGGGGAGGCAGTGTCACATGCACTTAAGGTCAAGCCGACCGTCGCCGCTGTAAGGATCAATAAGTCTAATCTACGCATCGTTTGTTGACAGAGTATTCGTTTCCGGGTCATACTTTCAGGAGAGCCTCTTGAAAAAACCTAAAATCTAAAACCGGGGCAAATCACAAACAGAGCCCAGTGAACTTTACAGTACAGTTTCCAGTCCGTACGATTTTTTGTGCTTCGGGCACACAGGTCCAGACACTCGCCTAGTGAATATTGTCCAGCTAGCAAGTCGTTATGGACAGGAAACCCTGTTTGCAAAGATAGTAACTCTTCAAGTATTTTTTCGCCAATTGTATTCTTTATCTGTTGTATAATGGCCAATATCGGTGTTATTACTGTTAATTCATGCCAGATTATATGTTTGAGCCAAAGCATGGAATAATCACAATCAATTTAACGGTTGGCGCACAGTGCGAGACCCGGATGGTTCTTTCGCACCAAATCGAGATGCGGGCGAATGACTGAATCCAGGGGATCTACGAAAAGACGGGGGATTAAACCTCCCTCTTGATCTGATTAGATGGGCAAGTTCATCTTAATACATAAAGGTGGTTGGGGAGTCCGATGTATCCTGAGAGGAATCGTTACTTCAGGTCCCAAACCATGGGGTAGGAGCGGCAGAACAGCCGATATGGCATGGACTGTGCTTGCTCACGTATGCAGGTCGCCACTGCAGCCTCTCCGTATTATGCAGGAAAACTCAATGATTGAAATCCCGTCTAATAACCGCTCTGACATGACCCCAGTGTTATGCTCAGGGTAACGTCTGACCCGTCTGTCCTGTCTTGATATTCACAAGGAACCCGAACGGTCAGGCCCCAACTTAAGAATATGATTTCCAAATATTTAAATCTAGAGTCCTTGGGTGCGTCAGTTATTGAACCAGCCCGGTATGGATTCTTCCTCTGTAATCTGCAGATCCTGAATGGCGAACCATCCCTCATTTTCCATTCCGCTACTGTTTTTATATGTGGTAGACTCCCCTTCCAGAATCTCAATATCCACCACATAGGCCAAATCTTTTTTCATACCGGGAGCAACCTCCACTTCGGAGGCTACATCTGCTACACGACCGGTAATCGCTCCGATCATGATCCCATCGCGCGTGTACAGATGCACACGAACCCGCTTGCCCATTAAGTGATACATCGTCTGACCTTATTGGTCTGAACGAGTTGCCATCAACGGCAAATCCACTCCAAATTGAACGACATGAATCCCCCCGCTCAAGCCCTCTTCACCAAGCACCAGGGAGACATGCATCGTTCCAAACTCAGGGTTGTCGAACGAAAATGACAGGGTTTGTGTCTCTTCATCAAACTCGACTGAATATGCGCTGATGATTTCCTCAGGATTATCCTCCTGTCCTTCTTCCGCTAATGAAACCTCTAATGAATCTCCTTGGACAATCATCAGTGTACCCGTGTAAATCCCCTGGGGAGAGTCGATACTGTAAGTCCAGTCACCCGCTACAGGGCTTTCCTCCGTAGACAGTTCTCCAGTAGAGGCACATGCGCCAAGTACAAGTACCAGAAAGAAGATGAATAACGTATATCTATACTTCATAGTTACGTACTATAAGTTAATGTATATGTTTAAGGTCGAACTACCCGGGGTTTGAGAGAGGTCAGTGATTCAATGCGCACGGGCTCCCCCGTCTTTACACTCTCTCTTGCCGCAACTCCAATCAGTACCGACATTGCACCATCTCTGGAACCCGCTGCCTGGCGATAAGGATCTGGAGTATCTTCACCTTTGAAGATATGGTCTTGTAACCTCCGATCTCCCCCACCATGACCACCGCCACCATGCGGGATTTGTATCAATTCAGTCTGCCTGAAATTATCAGTCACACGAAGCTCATCAAAGGGCTCATCTTCCCAGGGCTGACGTTCCTTGATCCAGGCCTCCAGTCTCCCCTCCGTACCATTAAATGCAATCCGGTATCCTTCATAGGGAGAATAGGTTGTACACGAGTAATTGACATGGACTCCATTTGCATACTGAATCTGTGCGCTCATCTTGTCATAGATGTCAATCTCTTCACTCCACACGCATCCATCCCGTAGATAGCCGTCATGGTGTTCGTGAGCAACATAGAGATTCATTGAGCTCTCACTTTCCGTAATATCCCAGTAGTGCTTGCACTTGGAAGCATGTGGGCAGCCTCGGCAATTTGTGTGGCGAAATTCATTGTTATGCCCATAGTATTCAAGATCTCCGTACGCAAAGACTTCTTCTGGCTCCGATTCCAGCCACCAGTTTAATAAGTCGAAGTGATGCGTTGCCTTATGTACAAACAGCGTACCCCCAAACCGTTCCTTTCCATGCCAGCGCCGAAAATAGGATGCCCCATGGTATACATCCAGATACCAGTGAAAATCTACCGAGGTGACCTTGCCAATCCGGTTATTCATCAGGAGCTCCTTCATCGCCTGACGATGCGGAGAATAACGATAGTTGAATGTGACCGTTACATTCTTACGTGTGAGTGCCTGTGTATCAAGAATTGCCTGACACTTCTGAGCATCCGTGGTCATAGGCTTCTCTGTAACGACATCACAGCCGAGTTCCATCGCCCGGATGATAAACTGGTGATGTGTGGAATCCACCGTAGTCACAATCACCGTGTCCGGGCCAGTCACACGGATCATCTCATCGAAATCCGTAAAGGTTGGGCAACTGGCCCCCATGTATTGTTTCACATACTCCAGCCGCCCGGGATTATGGTCACACAAGCCAACATATTCAACCTCATTTGCATAATCACGAATCAGGTTCCGTCCCCACATCGTACTCCCACGAATTCCCGTCCCTACCAGAGCGACCTTCATGCGTTGAGATTTTTTGGTCTCAGGCCTAACAAACAACCCAGCTGCCGCAGCAGTACTACCGGTCCGAATAAAATCACGTCGATTCATTTCTTTGCTGGTTGATTCGTTGGTTGAAAAGATCACTCCTTGAGTTCCCAGCCCGGCTCATATTCCCGCCCCCACATACCCATCGCCTTCTCATCATTCAAAATATGACCGTTTGCCGGATCACAGTGAAGTGTATGTCCCGTTTCCTGAGCAATGTTGCCTAAGTGGCACAGCAGTGTACTCTTGTGTCCCTCATCAATCGGAGAATTCTGCGGAACTCCATCCCGAATGACCTGAAGCATATTTGCAATATGCCGATCTGTGAGCCCTCCACCACCTCGAATATCCAACGTTGCCTCACCTGTTATCCGTGATCGTTTCCATACCTCCCGATTATCCTGATCGTAGACCGTATAGCCATCACGGTCCATAATTACCGTTCCTTGCTCACCATGAATAGATGCACCCCGACCCCGACCCTCAACAGGATAAAGGTTACAGCTTCGGCCATCCCATGTAATGGTCTTGCCCCCCTCAAAGTCAAACGATGCAATTTGCGTATCATAAAACTCCCAATCGTCATCGTAGCGATACCTTCCCCCGGAAGATGTGACTCTGATGGGGTAATCAACACCAAGGGCCCAACGACAAATATCAATCTCGTGCGTCCCATTATTACAGATCTCGCCGGTGCCCCAGTGCCAGAACCAGTGCCAGTTGTAATGAATCAAGTTGTCCTTGTACGGCATTCTTGGAGCAGGGCCCTGCCACAAGTCGTAGTTCAGCCAATCGGGGATCTCAGCAGGTTGGCCTCGACCAATGGACCCGCGGTTGTTGGCATACCACGCCCGGCCGTAGTAAGGACGCCCAATGATCCCTTGCCGGATCGCATCAATGATCTGCGCAGATTCTACAGAAGCACGCTGTTGATTCCCCATCTGCACAACGCGATCATAGCGCTTTTGGGCCCGCACCAGCATCTCCCCTTCTTCAGGATTATAGCTGCATGGCTTTTCCACATAGACATGCTTGCCAGCCTGAAGCGCCATAATTGCAGCGGGGGCATGCCAGTGATCTGGCGCGGCAATGACAAGAATGTCTACATCAGGATTGTCCAGCACCTCACGCAGATCCATCACTCCAGTCGGGACACTGCCACCATTGGCTTCAGTAACCTCTGGAATAGATCTTGCGATCGCACGTTCATCCACATCACAAATGTGCGTGACTTCACAGCCCTCTGCCCTCGCAAACGAAGTGGCGAGTACTCCACCACGGCTGTGAACTCCCATTACGGCAGCTGTAAGCCGGTTTGAAGGTGCGGCTAAACCTCGTGCAGCACCAAGAAAAGTCGCTCCGGCCACACCGGCAGAAGCGGTTTTTATAAATGTTCGGCGATTGGGTAGTCTGGTCATGCGTCGTAATTGTTTGATTCAAAAACAATTTACAACGCAGGCCCATACAAATCGAAATGATTATGTGCGAAAAAGGTATTGAACCTTGAAAAATATCTGTCGACTGCTCTGCCGAAAATACTTTTCAGCCCCCTGTGGGCGGCTGAACTGATCAAAATCGTGCGTTGATCCTACATGTAGTGCCGTGAACGCATTGATCTTGTAGGTTAACAGTGGATCAATTTCCAAAGACTTTTAGAAATCACTGTACTGCACGATAGTGCGCAAGAAGAAGTGACGAGTGAACTGGTATTTCACACGCGTACGTGCAATGTACCCACTGAAGAATTCTTCGCTCGTTTCCTTATCTGAAAGCCGTGAGTAGGAGAATTGCGGTTGAATGGACATCCGCTGCGTCGGGCGCAGTGTCCCCCATGCACTGACTTCCAGACTGTTCCCAATTTCCGGCTCATCGAGAAAGCGGGCAATGGACTCTCCGAGCCCTGCCTCTACTCCCAGACTGATCCTCTTGCTGAAATTGCTGAAGACCATCGCATTCAACCTGGTCATCCCATCAAACTGCGTACCGGCAAAATTCTCCTCCCGGTACCACCAGTTGATTTGAACATTCGTTTGCCGTTTAAGCTGGACGAAGACTGCAGAGCGAAAGAAAAAGTTTTTTTGCAGGCCGTCAAAATTCCAACTGGAACCCACTAACACATTCGGTCGGATCCGATCAACGAACCCCAGCACCTTTTCAGGATAGATCGTTACGCCCTGCCAAAGGTACGCTGACTGGTCGTTATTCTGGCGGACGAAGCCGTTGTCCGCCCGAAATGTTGGACTGATCGCTTCATAGCCCCCTTCAAATGACCAGTACCGCGCCCCCCGATCAAGCTCAACCCTTGCAGCATACCCGCTAAATGACTCACCGTCCAATGCACCTGTGTATCCCTTCTTTCCAAATGTAATGTCCCCCACATCCTTGCTCAATTCTTCATCTGTGGACTCAACACTGTTACTGTACACGAACTGGCCACTGAGTGTATACTTCTGCAGAATCCTTGCAGCTGCATCAACGCTGACGGTTGACCCCGATCCACCTTCATCCAATCTACGATCCGTCACGAGTGCCCCAACGAAGGAATCATTGTTGAAATTATGCCGCACTCGCAAGATATTGGAAACACTGCGCCCCCCTTCCAGCACACGACTCTCTTCCTCAAAGGGCAATAGAAGTGGTGAGTTATTATCTCTTGCGCCGATGTACGCTACATCCACAGACCCAAACCGTCCTGTTAACTTGGCGGCCCCGATCGGATCATTAATGGATCGGGTATAGACGGTCTGGATATCGGTGTCAAACAACCCCGACCCTTCCTGGAAAAATGGACGCCGCTCCTGGAAGAACAGCGCAAACGTGGAATTCACGTCAATCTGTGCCTCGTCCGACTCAATCTGGCTAAAATCCGGATTGACTGTGACATCCGCTGTGAGTTCAGATGTGATGCCATATTTCAGATTCAACGATGGTTCAAGAGTCATGCGATCATTTTTGAACCCGGAGGCGGGTTCGCCCGCGTCCCGGAGTGCACCGACTCCGCCCCCAGTTAATGAGGGTAGTATTTCGAGATTGCGCCCGGCTCTTATACCACGGATCCCATTGATCTCGCCAAGTTGGCAACTTACACATGGATTATCCTGGTCAATAGCAGCCCAGGAATATTGATTTCTGCTTTCACGAGGCCGGGTAATCCAGAGTGTTATTCCCCAAGTTTGCTCGTCTATGCTCGGAAAGCGCAGACTCTTGAACGGAATTGCTATCTCAACCTGGTACCCATTCTCGGTGATCTGGCCACCGGATCGAAACAGGATATCAAATCCTTCATCCTCATTATTCGGGGAAATAAACGTATCGGCCTGGATCCCGAGAGGATTTGCTGCGATGAAATACATGCCTTGGCCATCACGATTGGGATCCAGTACAATTCCGGCATAATCATCCTGCCAAATCTCATCACGATCACTGAGATTGGCTCGTATCTGACTCGGATCATCTACGACAATAATTCCCACATAGAGATAATCGTCATCGTACATGACCCTTCCACTCAATTCCACAGGAGGGCGACTTTGCTCATTCGGGAACACTTCCGAGAAATTACTGATCGGCACAACATCACTCCAGGCATCCTCATCCAATTGCCCGTCAACCCGTACTACTCCTTTTGCTCTGGTGACGGTTAGAGTCGGTTTAAAGCTGGGTTGGAATCCTTCAGAGGATTCGACTTCAGGCTCACTGGTTTCGTATTCTAAACCTCCATTACTGGATTGCGCCTGGGTGAGGGACACCAAACAGCCACACAACACAGTACTTAGAAATAGTCGAAGCATAAATCAGATGGTTTGATCGTGAGGATTATGCTTTTGTATTCCCAGGCATACAACAGCGTCTGCCCGCATTACGAGAGTATTTGCCATATTGTTACGGAGGGTTTACATTTTCTATAGTTCAGATAAATCCAGAAAAATCATGTTTGAAGATCAGGTCGTCTTAATTACGGGAGCTGCAAATGGAATTGGGCTCGCTGCTGCCCAACAGTTTGCCACCATGGGAGCACAGATATTCATCAATGACCTAGATGCAGATGCATGTACATCTGCGGCACGTTCCATCCAAGACGCAGGAAATGCCGCATGGCCCTTACCCGGCGATGTGACGGATCCAAAAACTCCCGATCTGCTGATCCAACGGGTGCTTGACCAGTGCGGGCACCTCAACATTCTGGTGAATAACGCCGGATTTACTTGGGATGGGATGTTGCACAAGATGACCGATGAACAGTGGCAACAAATCCAGGAAGTTCATACGATGGCTCCCTTTCGTTTAACTCGTGCAATTGCGCAAATATGGCGCCCCTTGGCAAAAGAGGAGATGAAAACTGGACACCCTCATCCTCACCGATGTATTGTCAATGTGTCTTCAACCTCTGGCCTTCATGGCAATATCGGACAGATCAACTATGCCACAGCCAAGATGGGCGTGATCGGTATGACGAAAACCATCGCCCGGGAATGGGGCATATTTGGCATCCGTTGCAATGCGGTTGCTTTTGGGTTCATTGATACGAGGCTGACGCGTCCCTTGGATGAAGGACACACGCTCTCGATTGAAGGAGAGGAGATTGCACTCGGGATCCCCCAAAAAATCAGAGATGCCTCCTTTGCTGCGATCCCCATGGGAAGGCCGGGGACGGCGGATGAGGCCGCTGCTGGCATTATTCTTATGGCATTACCACTGGCCAGCTACATCACTGGACATACGCTGGAAGTGACGGGCGGACTCGGAATCTGATTCTTCAAATACGCCGCCTATGCACCAGTTACGACGAGGTCCTTCGCGTAAACTAGGCTATAGATCCTCCCTGACCTTGGCAATCAGGTCATCAAAGGCTTCCACAGGATGCGCTCCACTCAGGAGATAGCCATTTACAAAGAACGCCGGTGTTCCCGTCAGGCCAAAACGCTCGGCCGTTGCAGTCGAAATATCAACCTGAAGTGTCACACTTCGATTCGCTACCGAGGATTCATCGGTAGTACAATTCTGCCAAGCATCAAGATCAATATCAGTTTCCTGCAACCAGGAATGGGCCTGCTGCGGCATTGACTCACTTGAAATATCGCTCTGCAACTCAAAGAAGTTGTCGTGCAGCACCCAAAATGCGTCCTCACTCTGCCTTGCGGCACAATCCGCTGCTACCGCTGCAGGCTTTGCCCAATCATGCATACCCAGCGGGTAATGCAAGTACACAAAACGAATCTCTTCAGGGTACTTATTCAGAAGCTCTTCCATAACTGTGCTGGCCCGCGCACAATACGGACATTGAAAATCACTGAATTCATAAATCGTGATGGGGGCATCCGACGGTCCTCGACTCGGCTTACCTTCGGCAAAACGGCCTAATGCACCATGAGTCTCGGCAGCAACCTGCTTTTCTTGCGTTGCCTGCTCAGCAAATTTCTCGGCTATTTCTGCCTCTGTCAGGCTCACATCGATTGGATTTGTCGTGAGAAGAATAAGATGCCCTTGTTCTTCGGAAAGCAAAAATTGAAGTGTCTGTTGCCCATTGATCGTAAGCGAACCCTGCTTGAGACCGCTATAAAGACTGGGCTCCAACTCCCCAATAGTGAGTTCAGCCCCCTCCAGGTCAGGGATACGGAACCGCAAATTTGCCAAGAGTCGCTCTTGATCAAATCCCTGTGCAGTGACAGAGCATACAACCAAGAAATTGATCAAAAGTAGAGTCCACCGCATGGTAAGCCCGTGAGATCCGTGGCGAACGATGGGTTTCATTAAATGTTGCGAAAAACAGATCGCGCTCGCTCGCCGAGTCTCTTTATCTGATTCGCACAAAACGTCCAACCTGCACGGAACGTTCTGTGGGCGAATCTGCAGTCACACGGTATAGATAGAGCCCCGCAGGCAGCGTCGCACCGTCTAATTCGATATTCTTTGACCAGCCGGCCGTCATATCACTCTCAGGGACGCTCAGAACACGTCTTCCGGTTACGTCGATCACTTCTACCCGAACACGAGCCTGCCAGGGAAGATCAAACGCCAACTGCGTGGTTTCCTGGAATGGATTGGGATAATTGCTGTGAACTGCAAATTTTTCTGGTAAAGATTCTCTTCCACTCGTTTCTTCTATTGCCACAGCGATACAGGTGGGGCCGATTACGAAGTCAACATTTTGCAGCCACTCCTGGAATTCATTATCCTCGGGGGCGCAGAGTTCCTGTCCTGAAAACGCAAGAAACTGGAGGCTATCCAACTGCATCAAACTTCTGGGGAGAATTCCTGTCAAAGCATTGTTTGACAGATCCAACTCTGTTAATTTTGAAAGTTGTCCCAACTCTGGTGGAACCGTCCCGGTAAGCTGATTCTCGTTTAATCCCAATGTTTGAAGATCAGAAAGCTGTCCTAGTTCTGGTGGAATCGGTACGGTAAGCTGGTTGGTAGTCAACCGCAAACCCTCCAACTTCGAGAGTTGGCTCAGCTCCGCTGGGATAGCTCCAGTAAGCCGATTTTCAGTTAAGGACAGGAATCTTAATTCCGAAAGCTGTCCTAGCTCTGGTGGGATTGATCCAGATAATTCATTCAACTCAATAGAAAGCACAATTAGTTTTGAGAGTTGTCCCAGCTCTGGTGGGATCGATCCCGTCAGCAAATTGAATGACAAAATCAACGTTTCTAATTCCATGAGTTGCCCCAACTCATGGGGAATCAAGCCAGAAAGCTCGTTTACGGGTAACCATAAATTCCGTAAACCCTCGACTTGGCCTAATTCTGGTGGAATCATCCCCGAAAGATTATTTCCGGGCAAAATGATTTCGACCCCATCATGAATGACTTGCACTCCGAACCATCCGTTTAATTCCTCAATCGTGGGAGTGGCCGTAGTGTCCCAACCTGAATTGTCCAACCAGTTGTCACCGTCTGTAGATTCATAGAGAGCATGGAGTGCCTCTACCAGACTTACCAAATTGAGAGGTTTGAAGATATTCAACACGTCAGGCTCGTCCGTAAAGGAACCATCGCGAATTTGGACGGAGAAATGGGTCCCGCGAATCTGAGTAGCATCATCGGCAACCGAAAAACGAAACGTCACCATCGTAGAATCTCCAGTATCCAAAATCCCTACTGATTGCTCTGCACCAAGTAGGGTGATATATGGATAGGATTCCAGAGGTGCCAGATTTACCGTCAGCTGTTGGGTGGCGGTTAGGTAATTCACAAAGGTCACGTTGACCGCAACCTCATCCCCAGGATCAAGCTGCTGATTACCGTCGCTATCCTCCCATGACCAATTCTTGACGCGTACAGCCGGGACCGCTACCTCTTGCAAACTGGCCTCGGCATTGACGAGCCCTCCAATCAACTGCCCCTCATGCATGGGCAATGAGTTGTCCGCATCTATATTCTTGGCCGAAAGCCGCAATCGTTCACGAAGCTCATCCGGCAATATGTCGGGAAAACGCGTTTTCACCAGCGCGGCAATGCCGCCGACTAGTGGAGATGAAAATGATGTGCCTGATACATGAAAACAATCTTCATAAGGAGAGCACTCGTCGCTGGTGTACTCGTCATCAGGGAGAGTCGTATTGATATCTACACCAGGAGCATATATGTCGACCGACTTTCCATAATTCGAAAATTCCGCAAGTTGCCCTGAATCTTGCTCAGTTGCACCAACCGAAAGCACCCGAGGATGCGAGTCTGGATAGGTCGGATAGAGATCGTTATTTGAGCTCGCATTACCTGCCGCCGCCACCACCAAAGCCCCCATGTCTGTGGCAAGGTCCAGTGCCTGTGAGACCATACGTAGTTGCCGATCCCCAGGAAATCCACCAAAACTCGTATTGATGATATCGGCACCATTGGTGGCCGCATACAGGATGCCCTCAAAAGCACCACAAATCTCCTCTTCTACGCAGAATATATTTATATGCATCAGCTTTGCATTCCAGGCCGCACCTGCAATCCCCACCCCGTTATCAGATACGGCACTCGCAGTACCTGCAACTGCTGTCCCGTGACCTGTTATTTCTGGATAGGTAGGATCCGGCGTAGGATCATTGTTTGCATCATCCCCATTGTTAAAATTCACCCCGTGCACGTCATCAATGAAACCATTACCATCATCATCTATCCCGTTATCTGGAATCTCATCTTCATTGACCCACACGTTCGCCAACAGATCCTCATGGTCCCAATCTCCGCCGGTATCTATAATTGCAATTACAATCGGATCTGAAGCATCTTCTGCCTTGACTAGGTCCCAGGCCTCTGGCAAATGAACGAGTCCTAGATACGGCTGCTGCTGTGCGTACTGAGGATCATTGGGCTCTGCCTGGAATACTGATCCATATCTACGAAGAACCAACACCGGCTCGGCATACACCACCCCAAATTCCGACGAAAAATCCCGGGAAACCTGCACTGGATCTGTCTGCACCCTATAACGAACATAGTACGTACGGCGAAGGGCCTCCAAGTTCTTTGCTATCTTCGGAGTGGACTCCACATGATCCAAAAAAGGATACACGCGCTCAATACTGTATACATCATACCTCTCTGCCGCACGATCAAAGCCCGACAGATTTGCTTTCGTTGCTCCCTTGCCAATCACAATATCTGACTCAAACTGTACAATTACAACTTGCTCCTGGAACTCAGGACCAGGCTCCTGCGCCACGACTACGTTCGAAAGTCCAGCAAAAAGTAGGATGAACAGGAAGATTGGGTTGAATCTCTTATTCGCTAGCATGATTTAGAAGATGATTGATTTGTGGTGGTAGCCGTTGCAGTTGTACCATCACGACGAAATTTTGTCTATAGCCCGGCCTGAGCCTGTTTGTCTCTAACGAACTGCGCCGGCTTCTAACTCATAGACGTTCCAGAGGAACAAAAGGTCACAAACGAGCCTCTTGCGAAGTTTTTTTGTTGCCCTAACACCTTATCTATTTTGGGGCATCAATTGTCCCCAATTGCCTAGATTACGCGAAGGATCGGCATGGCACAAGTTTCAAATTGTAGTGGATTATTCATGTAGTTCGGCTGTTCTCTGTTTTCAGAGAATCTGTCCTTGAGAATATTATTTCAGCGATTTTATACATTTCGACGTCCTCTTTTGGCGGACGTTTTGTCTCCATTCGATGCGTATTTCCCCAACTTTAGTCCCATCAATTTGAAGATTATTCGCTGGAATGGCTTGAGCTCTGCACCCTGTTCGAGCAGGATACAATGTGCTTTGTTTTGTGCTAGTACGGTTGTTATCCGATGCTGCTGATTGAGTGTGACCTTGAGCGTTCCCCAACTGCAAACCCCGATTGGAGGCTGGAATCAACGATTTGGGTCGATGAAATTCGTAAATTAATGCCAGAATTCGGTCAGCATGACTCCAAAATTTGAAACTTGCACATAGCAGAATGATCACCTCCTACTTTGTACACCCAAGTGATCTTTGGGCGTTTGTTCAATTGAATATCGATCGCGTATCTACTCACTAGATCTCATAAAAAATGCCCCAGCCTAGATCATTTCCTGCTGCAGATCTGTCATTTATCAGTTTGGCTACTTTGGCTCTTGTTGTTTTGTTAATTGGGGTTTCCTTTCTACCCTCTCCTCCACTGCAGCAGCCAGAAACTATCGTTGGCATTGAAAAATCTACCCGTTTTGAAGAGCGGCTCGGGTATCCTGATAAATTTGCGGAGCATTTTGCAGCGGTTCAAGGAATTTATGATGGATATACACCCTATCCTCCTGGCCACAAAATTAGAGAGTTCCAAAAAGCCCTCCTTACCAATGCCAAGCGCGGAAAAATCTCAACCGGACTAAATTGGATTGAGCGTGGCCCCGGAAATGTTGGAGGGAGAAGCCGTGCAATTGTTCCGGATCCATCCGATCAAAATACATGGTTTATAGCTACTGTAGGCGGAGGTGTATGGAGGGCGCGCCGATCAGTAGCATTTGGTCTAGAGAAACTCGATTGGACACCGTTAACCGATCACCTACCCAGTCTCTCAGCTACCACTTTGGATATATCCAGAAATAATCCTAACGTGATATATTTTGGAACTGGAGAAGGGGTGCTCGGTGTCTCTTCCTCCAGCGGAGTTGGAATGTTTAGGTCAACGGATAAAGGAGAAAACTGGACTCATTTGTCGGCAACAAGCGTATCCTATGATGAAGATTGGCGCTTTGTGAACCGTATTGCCGTTCATCCCGATAATCCGAATATCGTCGTAGCTGTAACCAACGGAGCAATTTTTCGCACCGAAGACGGAGGCGAATCCTTCAGTAAAGTCCTGGACCTAAAGCTAGATCTGGGACTGGGAGGGGTTCAGGGCCCGAGAGCCAGTACAGGAAGGGTTCAGGATCTGAAAGCGAATAGAAAGGATTTTAACCTTCAGTTCGCGGCGGTTAACCGATTGGGTATCCTTAAATCAACGGACGGCGGTAAGTCATGGAATACCTCCTTAACAGGATTTGTTTACGGAGCGGAACGAATTGAATTGGCTATTTCTGAATCAGATCCAAATGTCATTTGGGCCTCGGTAGAGGGTACGGGTGCGAGAAGGAATTTAGGTTATCCCATAGCAGATCTTTATCGCTCCGTAGATAATGGCAATTCCTGGCATTTGGTTGAAATTGCTCAGGGAACGTTCCCTGAAGCTACCGTCTTTCTCGGGGCCCAGGGATGGTATGATAATTCAATTACTGTTCACCCCTTTTCCCCCGACACCGTGTATCTAGGTGGTATATTTCGATGGAAAGCCTGGATAAATCCTGGTGGAGAAGAACTTGAACTAAGGACAGTCATCCTTAATAAGCGTGCCCCATTTTTGAGCCTTTACAGCTTTGGGCAAGATTTTGCGGCCGGTAGAGTGGGTGGGGGGCATCTAGATGAGGCGGCTGAAGAAATTACTGAAGACGAAATGTCATCTGTTGAAATTCGATTCGGCCCCGGACTTACGCAAATGGCACACCGATTCACTGTCCCCCCAAACAGTGAACGTCACCGAGACTGGAGAGAAGAAGGAATTCCATATCCCGGATACACATACGCTGATTATGTTGAGGTTCCATTTCAGGCTTGGGATACAGACAATGATCGACAATTAATGGTTTCGTTTCGGGATCAGGGCAATGATGGGGCATGGAATCTTATCCATTCGAATGTCAGGGGTCTCGAATCTTCACACAGCAGGGAACTAACGTTTATTTCCAAATATGACTATGACGCGTCTAGCCCCAAGCCTGAATACACTGAAAAGGGAGGGTTTGCTAAAGGCCTTATGTATTCTTTCTGGCCATACCTCCATCCCGACCAAGCAGAATGGGATCCCAGTTCTTCTCCTGATGGAGTACTTGACATTGATGTTATTCCTGCACGGGGAGTATACCGCACTACGGAGCTATGGGAAAACGGAAATGTTCATGTCGACCACCACGATCTAAGAGTGATTCCGATTGAGGAAAGGATGAACGAATTCCATATTCTCAATGCGAATGATGGCGGAATCGCTTACTCGAGAGACGGTGGATACAGGTGGTTTCAGGGAGACGCGACTGCAGGATTTAATACATCCCAGTTTTACGATGCGACCAAACGTCCAAGTGGTCAAGAGTACCTCGGTGGTACGCAGGATAATGGTACTTATCGTTCCAGTTTCTCTCCCAGTAACCGTCAAGGATGGGCCCATGTATTGGGCGGAGATGGCTTTGACGTAATATGGAAGGGAGCGGATTCATTGATGGGGTCAATTCAGTTTAATTACATTTTGCGATCAATTAACGGTCTACCATGGGAAGTGGCTGGTAATATCCAGGGTTTTGACGGGCAATTTTTAACAACCCTTGGTTGGACACCGGAGTCAAAGGATGTTGTCTTTACAATTTCCCCCACATCTGGTCTGCTTCGATCATTGGATTTCGGGGGCTCATGGCATATAATTCCACTTTCCGACTACGGTCAATGGCGTACCCCCTTGAGGGGTGGCGGTAAGGTGCGTGTTTCTCTTGCGGATCCCTCAGTGGTTTGGGCCGGAAATCGATTTACGCAGGAGTACGGAGGAATAACTCTCCATGTATCTGAAAATGCGCTGGACCCTGTTCCTGGTGATGGAGTTGATCATCCTGTGAGGACTCGTGCAATTCCCCCACCTAGCTTTACACCATCAGCTCGGATTGCTGGGCTGGCAACACATCCTTTTGATCGTGCTACAGCCTACGTCACATTTGCTGTTCCTTGCTTCCCAAAGGTAATCCGAACTGAAGATATGGGAGATACCTGGGAAGATCTTTCAGGATTTGTTGGGGTACCTGAAACGGTTTGTGAGAGCACCAATGGATTCCCTGATGCTCAGGTATGGGATATTGAGGTATTCCCGAATACACCTTCGATCATTTGGGCGGCGACCGACATGGGAATTTTTGAATCGCATGATGATGGCGAGACCTGGGCTTATGCAGATAATGGATTGCCTGCTGTTAGCGTATGGCGTATCCGCATTGTCGATGACGAAATCATTCTCGCCACACACGGTCGTGGGGTATGGACATTGAATATTGACCAAATAAACACCGATACGGATCGTATTGCCCATGAAATTCCAGATTCATTCAAATTGCTCGATAATTACCCCAATCCATTTAATCCGACAACCACAGTCAACTTTAAGGTCGCATCCGAGAGTCACATACGCGTGACCGTATTCGACATGCTTGGACGCAAAGTCGCGATTCTGACAGATCAACCTTATGCCGGTGGAATCCATCAGATTCAATGGGACGCTTCGGCCATGGGGAGTGGCCAATATCTTTATCGTATGGAGGCAGATGACAAAGTGATCGACACCAAATCAATGATCCTGGTCAAATAATGTGTCACTTGCTCTGCAGATTTCGTAAACAATGTAATTTCAAACGTAGCCCGTAGCCTTGTTCTCAACATGCCCCCCATCAGCCATCATCTGTGCAAAGTATTGGCCCGGCCATGACCTGACTTCCCGTTCATTTCACTCATGTCGTGATACCATTAAAGCAGAGAGATCTCCTCACAGCCCCTGATTTGCCGAAGATCAAGAAAAATTCAGGCCCAGGTTCGGGAGAAACGACTGTGCAAACGGATTTCGAGACCCTAACGACATCCCGCTAAAGCGGGTCGGGGGCATTGACATGCACATCTGGATCTACGGCCGGGAAAATCTGGATTCCTATCATACTCGTTGAACAGGGCCATTTGAAGCATTTGCTCCTCGGTAAGTACCACAACTCTGAACATCAGATGACACATCATCTTCTGGTGCCCACGCACGAAAACAAACCGTACTCTAAATTCATCCCTGAACCACCCAAACGCCTGCTCCACCGTGAATCGTTTTCGATAGCAGACCGATCAGCACCGACTCCAAAAACGGCTGGACCTTATGCCTGATGAATCTACTGTCCCATAACACAAGCGCGAATGTGAGCATCCAGTCCCAGTTAAAGAGATTTGTAGATGAGAACGAAGATTTAACGGCTACGAGGCAAGATTACGTCCGTTTTTTCACTGGATGTCATAGATCTTATTGCGGACCTCGGACAAGCATTATTCCCCAAACTGAACCCGCGTATCTTCAACTAATTCCTCTGCTTCCTTACGCGTTGGAGCTTCCGCATAAATCCGAAGCACAGGCTCCGTACCGGACGGACGGACTAATAGCCAGGCATCCTTCATCAAATGCTTAAAGCCATCTAGTGTATCCACCGACTGGACTTTCCGACCTGCAATTTGCCGCAGCCCACCCGTCTGGCGTAAGGCTGCAATAATTTCAGGCTGCTTTTTCGTTTGCACATCTGAGCGGTAGTAGGCATGCGATCCAAACTCATCAAATAACTCCTGTACCAAGGCGGTGAGGGGTTTGCCGCGTTGCACCAGCATCTCCAATAACACAAGTGCCACATAAATGCCGTCCCGCTCCGGGATATGCCCCGCTACCGCTATGCCTCCCGATTCTTCCCCACCAACAAGTACACTGATCTCAAGAAAACGTGGCGCCACATATTTGAATCCGATCGGATAGGTCTCCACCGGTAAGCCCCAAGCAGTTCCCATCTTTTCCAGGATCGCAGATGTTGCAAACGTGCGTACAATCGCACCATTCTGGTTGCACTGTTTGTGCAAATGTGCTGCCAGAAGTGCCATTACCAAGTGAGACGTAACGACATTGCCCCGCTCGTCCACAATACCAATCCGATCCGCGTCACCATCATGCGCAATCCCGATTGCAGCTTTTTCCTGTACAACACGACGCATGAGTTCCCCCAGATTACGCTCTATCGGTTCCGGTGGCCTGCCTCCAAAACCAGGGTTGATCTCCCCGCGAATTTCTGTAACAAACTGATCTCCCAATAGCGTGGATAGAATACCCCGACCTGCCCCATACATTGGATCATGTACAACCTTCAGATCCATGGATTCCAGATCAAATTTCCCCTTCAAATACTCCACATACTCTGTCGTGATATCCCGCTCGATCACCTCCCCCACATCACCAGTATATGAGCTTGATGGATGAGACGAAATCAGGCGTTCAACTTCTTCAGTCATTTCCTGCGTGGCCGATCCCCCAAACTTCGCTTTGATCTTGTATCCGCTGTACTCAGGAGGATTATGGCTGGCTGTAATGACCACTCCTGCGCTCACTTGTGGAAGTAGATGAGTTGCCCAACTGATCGCCGGAGTAGGCGTAGGACCCGCTGCGAGAATCGCCGTAGCACCTTCTTCTGCAATCACCTGCGCGACATGCTCCGCGAATTCACGTCCCATGAAACGCGTATCATAACCAACAAGTACACCAGGGGGTGTGCTCCCGGATTGCTTTAGCCACTGGACTGTTGCACGGGCCAGTCGCCCCAAGTTGTCAAACGTAAACTCCTTTCCTATGACTGCACGCCAGCCGTCTGTGCCAAAGCGTATCGTATTACTCATACTGATCCACCGGCAGATAGCGCTTGGTTCACGATTGATTGCGCTTCCATTGTAATCTGGGCTAAATGTTCTTCTCCCAAGAAGCTTTCCGCGTAGATCTTGTACAGATCCTCCGTTCCTGACGGCCTTGCAGCGAACCATCCATTTTTTGTGGTCACCTTGAGTCCACCGATCATTTCGTGATTGCCGGGGGCTTTGGTGAGCTTGGATTCAATTGATTCACCTGCAAGCGTACTGGCAGTCACATGATGCGGAGATAACCTGGCCAGTGTTTCCTTCTGAACAGGTGTGGCAGGAGAGTCCATCCTTACGTATGCAGGCTTCCCAAAACGCTCAGTCATGACTTGATAATGCTGCGCAGGATCAAGATCGGTTGCAGCGAGAATTTCCGCCGCCAAAAGTCCCAAAATGATTCCATCCTTATCGGTCGTCCATACCCTGCCATCTCTACGGAGAAAGGATGCTCCGGCACTTTCTTCACCGGCAAAGCCGCAGGTCCCTTCGTGTAATCCCGTTACAAACCACTTGAACCCAACCGGCACCTCAAAGAGCTCACGACCCAAGTCCTTTGCAACCCGGTCAATCATGGAACTGGATACAAGCGTTTTTGCAAAGCGGGCATCTTTTGACCACTCTGAGCGGTGCTCAAATAAATACTTGCCCGATACAGCCAGATAGTGATTGGGGTTCATGAGCCCACCTTTCCTGGTGACAATCCCATGCCGATCTACGTCTGGATCATTGCCAAAAGCAATGTCATAACCCTCCACCTTTTCAACTATACGTTGCATGGCGAATTTGGACGAACAGTCCATCCGAACTTTCCCATCATGGTCAAGTGGCATGAATGCAAATGCTGGATCAACGGTGCTGTTGACGACATCAATGGAAAGGTCATAGCGCTCAGCAATCGGCTCCCAGTAATGCACCGCAGCGCCTCCCATAGGATCCACTCCAATCTTCAATCCTGCACTGCGAATCAGACCCATGTTTACAACCGAAGAAAGATCGTTCACATAAGGAGTCATCAGATCCTTTTCTACGGTTGTGGACGCACTCAGAGCCTGTTTGATTGGAATCCGTTTGACTCCCTTCAATCCACACGCCATTAACTCGCGTGCCCGCTCCTGAATTGCCTTCGTGAGACCGCTTGATGCGGGGCCGCCATGTGGCGGATTATACTTGAAGCCACCGTCCTCCGGTGGATTGTGTGACGGGGTAAGAATCACCGCATCTGCCAGATGCTCCGAATGATTGCGGTTCCATTCCAGAACCGCATGAGAAATCACCGGTGTCGGAACGTACCCTTCCCCCAGAATTACATCCAGACCATTCGCGGCAAAGACCTCAATTGCCGTGATGCTCGCGGGCTCGGACAAAGCATGGGTATCCTTGCCAAGAATAATTGGGCCGGTTGCCGACCGAAGTTCACTGACTGCCTGGCTGATAGCCAAAATATGTGCTTCGTTGAACGTGCCCTTGAGTGAAGACCCTCGATGACCTGATGTCCCAAACGTCACCTCCCCTTCCGGGGCCCCCGTGTAGTATGTGCTGACTAATCGAGCAATATCATCTGACCCGATACGCATTCTATATTTCGTTTAATTTTTCATGAGTTCTCTGGCACTCTGCCGCATGGCATCCGTCACTTCTGATCCCGTGATCAGCATTGCGACCTGCTCCAGGGATTCTTCGCTACCCAATCGCCTTATCTGGGTTATGGTTCTACCTTCCGATACCCGCTTTTCTACCACATAGTGCGCATGCGCCAATGCAGCAATTTGCGGCAAATGGGTGATCGCGATCACCTGGTGATTGCGAGCCAACTCCGCCATACTCCTGCCCACCTTGCGTGCAATTGAGCCACTGATTCCAACATCTATCTCATCAAATACTAGAATGGGAAGCCGGTCATTTTTTGCCAGGATCCGTTTAATGGCCAACATAATACGACTAATCTCACCCCCAGAAGCTACACGTGTAAGCGGACGAAAATCCTCTCCTGTATTTGTCGTAATCAGAAAGGCCACATCATCCATCCCATGTGGGTAGGCCCTGTAATTCTTTGCTCCGTTCGCGGCCGTCTGCAACGAAACCCATCCTGCAGGATCCGTGTGCTTCTGAATTCGAACGCGAAGTTTTCCCGCTGCCATGCCGAGTCTTGCAAACTCTGCTGTAATGGAGGATTCGATCTCTTTGGCTACTTCGCGGCGCCTGAGAGACAATTCGTTTGCCGTATCTGAGAGAGTTTTCTTGACATCTGCCAGATCCAGCTCCACTTTTTCAAGAGTTGCATCGTAGTTCACGGCGATCTCATACTCTTTCGCAATCTGTACACGGTGATCAAGTACCGCTCCTACACTGCCACCGTACTTTCTCTTCAGCGTGTCAAGTTCCCCTAGCCGATCACGGATTTCTTCAAGCCGACTTGGACTGAACTCAATCCGAGCACTATAGTCCTGCAGGGTTGCAGCGATTTCCGTAACCGAGATTTGCGCTTGTTCAATCTCCTGGCTCGCCGCCTCCAAGGCGGGGTCAATTCGTGCAAGATCCCGAAGTTCATTCTGTGCAATTGCGAGCTGGTCCGCCGTGGAATCTTCTCGAGCATAGAGCATGGAATGAAGCCGTGCAGTGACACTGTGGAGCTGCTCGGCGTGTTCCAGCCTGTTCATCTCTTGTCTCAGCGTGTCTTCTTCTCCCTCCTGCGGTGCGACCGAATCAATCTCTTCAATCTCATATGTCAGTCTCTCGCGAGATGCTTCCAGGCTGCTTTGTCTGGTTTTGAGCGCTTCATGTTCTTTTATCAGATCACGGACCTGTACATACGCCTGTGAATACACCGAACACATCCCTGCAAGTCCGCCAAAGCTGTCGATCAAGTTTAGATGAGTTTCCTCCCTGAGAAGCGATTGATGTTCATGTTGTCCGTGCAGGTCAATCAACTGTGCTGCAACCCTGCGCATCACCGGAAGTGTAGCTGGCGAGTCATTGATATAGCCGCGGCTGTGGGTCTTCGCAATCTCGCGTCTGAGAATCAGTACCGGCTGCGACGGGATCTCGTTCTCCTCCAATAGCATTGCCAGATCCGGCGATGCCCCCGCATCAAATACTCCCTCAATGATGGCTTTTCTGGCACCGGAACGGATGATACCCGTTGGGGCACGCTCTCCCAAGATCAATTTGAGAGCGCCGATCATAATGGACTTCCCTGCACCGGTTTCCCCCGTCAGAATATTGAGACCGCCCTCAAATTCGACCTCAAGCTCATCAATGATGGCGTAATCCCGTATGTAGAGGGTACGCAGCATCGGGCTGTCCCCTCTATTCACGTCCGTGGCAGAATTTATATTTCTTGCCGCTTCCGCACGGACAGGGGGAATTCCTGCCGACTCGCTCTCCTGCCAGAACGGGCTGACGTTTTGCACTTGGATCCCGGTCGGCCCCGTTTGATTTGGGAGCAATCACGCCGAAGGACGGCGCCGCAGGGCGGTGTCTGGCCTGGGCACGCTGACGATCCATCCGACTAGTCTGGTTTGTGTTTGCTCCCCCACGCCGCTCAACGACCGGTCCTGCCCGGAAGACGAAAGTCACTACGTTCTCGCCAATCTGCTCAATCACCTCCGAGAAAAGCCGGAATGCCTCCATCTTATACTCTACCAGTGGATCACGCTGGCCGTATGCCCGAAGGCCAATCCCCTCCTTCACCTCATCCAGCGAGCGCAAATGTTCGGTCCAGTACTCATCAATCAACGAGAGCATCGCTGTCTTTTCGAGACTATCATTGATCTCCTGCCCTTCTGTTTCAACGACATCATCAATGCGAACGACCGTGCGCAGCCTGCGATGCCCATCGGAGAAATCTACAAACGCACGTTCCGGCTTATTCTCTGCATCACTCTCCTGAACGGTCTTCATGCTGTTGTAGAACGGCCCGGCCAGCGCGCGGCGCTTGCGCTCATAATATTCAACTGCTTTATTGAAGGCATCCTCTGTCACACCGTCATCCCCCAAATCAAAGAACCGCTGGCGGTCAATCTCGTAGTCGAAGGACAAAAGTCGGCGAAACTCTTCCCGCAACTCATCCATCTCCCCTTCACCGTGGTGACGCTGTACGAGTCGCTCAATCAGTTTGTACAGCATATCCAAAACCTCACCCCGCATACGCTCTCCTTTCAACGCATGCATGCGACGATCGTAGATCACTTCACGCTGTGAGTTCAACACATCGTCATACTCCAGCTGTCGTTTCCGGATGGCGAAGTTATTCTGTTCCACCTTTTTCTGTGCCCGCTCAATGCTCTTGGTAACCCATGGGTGCGTGATCACTGCTCCCTCCTCAAGCTTGAGCCGATCCATGACACCTGCCACCCGGTCAGGCCCGAAGAGTCGCATCAAATCGTCTTCCAGCGACACGTAGAACTGGCTTTCTCCTGGATCTCCCTGGCGTCCCGACCGGCCTCTGAGCTGTAGATCTATACGTCGGCTTTCGTGCCGCTCTGTTCCGATAATCGCGAGCCCGCCCAACTTCACAATTCCGGCACCAAGCTTGATGTCGGTACCACGGCCCGCCATGTTGGTGGCGATTGTGACAGCTCCCCGTCGACCAGCCTCTGCAACAATCAGAGACTCCTGCTTTGCACGATCACGCTTTGCATTGAGCACATTATGCTGAATGCGCGCACGCTTCAGCATCCTGCTCAGGGTTTCGGATACCTCAACCGAGGTCGTACCGACAAGAACCGGCTGTCCTTTGTCGTGATATTCTTCAATCTTATCAATGACTGCGCTGTATTTCTCCCGTTTTGATCTGAAGACAAGATCGTCCAAATCCTCCCTTGCAATGGGTTTATTGGTCGGGACTACCACAACATCCATCTTATAGATCTTGTGGAACTCTTCCGCTTCTGTTTCTGCAGTCCCGGTCATGCCAGCGAGTTTGCTGTACATCCGGAAGTAATTTTGAAGCGTGATTGTTGCATAGGTCTGGGTCGCCGCCTGTACTTTGACTCCCTCTTTCGCCTCAATCGCCTGGTGCAATCCATCTGAGTATCGCCGACCCGATAGCACCCGACCGGTGTGTGTATCCACGATCTGAACTTTTCCGTCCTGAACAATGTACTCTGTATCCCGCTCGTAAAGAGTATAAGCCTTTAACAACTGCTCAATCGCATGGAGTCTCTCCGCGCGCTCTGAATAGGTGGAATACAGTTTTCGTGTTTCTTCATCAAGGGTATTCTTCAGGACGCGCAGGTCATTCTGTAGCTTATGCTCACGCTTCTCCTCGGAAAGATCTTCACGACCCCGAATGGACTCGTACATCTTCTGTTTATGACCCTCATATTCCCGCTTTAAACGGGCCGTCTCCTCCCCGACGTCTGGAAGAATGAACAAATTTACATCTTCCCCTGCTGCCCGTGCAATGAACTCGCGCCCCTGATCGGTTGGCTCCAATGCATGCTGCTTCTCATCTAGTGCATAATGCATCTCATCATCCACCACCGGCATTCTCTTTGCATTATCCTGCAAATAGAAATACTCTGTCTTGCGCTTGAGTTGTTCGACACCGGGCTCCTGCAACAGCTTCATGAGCCGCCTATTTCGAGGGAAACCGCGAGATGCGCGCAAAAGCGCCAAGCCCGCGTCCGCTTCAAAGTCTTTTGCTTCTCTTTCCTCACCACGCTCAAGGGCCAGATCACGATTCTTTAGATTCTTTTCTGCTTCCGAGACAAAGCCTGCGACCAGTCGCTTCTGTGCGTGCACAAGCCGATCAACCGCAGGCTTGAGCTCATCAAACCGACTCTTGCTCGCCTGTGGGACCGGTCCACTGATAATGAGCGGCGTTCGAGCTTCATCCACCAGGACAGAGTCCACTTCATCCACAATGGAAAAATGATGTCCGCGCTGTACCAGTTGATTGGGGTCAATCACAAACGAGTTATCCCGCAGGTAATCAAATCCAAATTCATTGTTTGTCCCGTAGGTAATATCCGCTCGATACGCCTTGCGACGCCCTTCCGAATGTGCGTCATACCCGTCGATTACATCTACGGTTAACCCCAGAAACTCAAAGATGGGCCCCATCCACTCGGCATCACGCTGTGCCAGATAAGGATTGACCGTGATCAGGTGCACCCCGCGACCAAGAAGTGCATTCAGATAAACTGGTGCTACCGCAACCAGGGTTTTTCCTTCCCCTGTTTTCATCTCGGCGATATTCCCTCGATGAAGGACTACTCCACCGATCAACTGCACATCATAAGGGATCATTTCCCACCGGATCACTGTCCCTCCTGCCTCCCATTCATTGGGCCAGATGGCCCAGGAGCCTTGAATTTCGGGGTAGGCACGGCGGCTACTGATGGCGTGGTCATGCTCGGTGGCGCGAACCTTCAGGGAGCCCCTTTCGGTCAGACGTCGACAGACTTCCTTGACCAGCGCAAAGGCCTCCGGGAGAATTTCGTCCAAGGTTTCTTCGCCGACCTCCAGCCACTCGTCTTCCAGTTCGTCCAACTCCTCAAAATACTCCTGTCGGTCCTCCAATGTCAGCACCTCTTCTTTGTCTGGTGCATGTCCCGTTCGTAGCGCAGTCTGGATCTCTTGCCTTCGTTCTTCGATCTCTGCAACGGCAGCTCGAATTTTCTGCCGGTACACGTCCGTGCGTCCACGCAATTCGTCATCCGACAGCGCTTTGACAATGGGAGTCGCTTTGAGGATCTCAGCGACTACCGGCTCATACTTGCGATCAATTTCGCGCTGATTCTTATCACCGAAAAATTGATTGATGAAGTTCAACATCGTACTAAAAATTTTCACTACCCACGCTAGATGTGCCCTTTGTAGGGGGCAAACTGCGATATACCCCTATGGTACGCACTTCAACGGAGGGCGTTTAACACGCATTTAGCCTGGATCCGTTCCCCTTCCCTACGGGTACACGGCGTCATTCGTGTATCTCCATTATGGCCAAGCGAAGCACTTCATTCTGGCTGGGTATCGTTATCTGTTTGTTCACAACCTCGAACGTACGGAGCCAAACGCTATCTGGTTTCGATTTTTTGCGGCTTGAACCTTCTGCAGAAGCGGCCGCACTCGGTGGGACGCTCCCGGATGCCACCTCCAGCCAAAGTAGTGCCATCCTTTATAATCCGGCATTGCTGAATCGTAAGGCGGGGGGCAGTCTCTCGGTATCATGGCTGAACCACCTGAGTGATCTCCAGTCCGGCACGGTTACGTATGCCCATGACCTTGGCGGGCTCGGTATGGCTGGTGTGGGAGTACGGTTCTTTCACTGGGGAAAAATAGATCAGGCCGATGCGAATGGCGAGCGCATTGGTACGCTTGCTTCTAGTAATGTTGCACTGTCTGCAGGATTATCTCGTCCATGGCACTCCCGATTCCGATACGGAGCGAGCCTCCATCTAGCCTATACCTCCATTGGTGAATTCAATGCCGTCGCAGTCGCCATGGATGTAGGGCTGGTCTACCATGTTCCTGATCAGGGCCTCACCGCCTCCATCGGGGGCACGAACGTCGGTAGATCTCTTTCCAGTCTTGGCCAATCAAGGGATGCCATGCCCCTGGACTTGCGGATGGCTGTATCCAAGCGACTCAGGTATATCCCGGTACTCGTCGGTCTCACGGTCTATAATCTGCAGCATATCCATGAGATTACGACGGTGAATGAGGGATTCCGGCATGCGATTTTCAGTCTGGAATTCCAGGCAATCCCTGCCTTTGATCTCCGACTGGGCTATAACCACCGTAAACGAAACCTCAAGTCTGATCGGCGGCTGGATATGGCCGGAACGACCGTTGGATTTGGCTTGCACATCCGACGCTTTGAGCTTGATTATTCGTTCAGTTCCTGGTCATTTGCCGGGCTGCACCAGTTCACAGTGACAACCAGGTTCAGTAAGAGGGATCAATGAGGCCCCTTGTTTTGAGATTGTTCACCCGATGGTAGAAGCGGTGTGGACCTATCTGTTCTTTGAGCTCCTCTTTGGAGATCCCTTGCTGAATCATTAAATAAATGGCCGTGTGCGACAGGCTCTGCGGGGACACCTCAATGCGCGTAATCATGGCAAGATCAAGCAGCCCGCGCATACGGGACCGGACAGTACGTACCTTTAACCGTTCATACTTCTCACGGGTGCCGAGTGATTGAAAGAGCGGATCCTTTGGCCCTATCGGTTGTCGCCGCGTTGCAAGATAAGCCCTTAGGCTTTGATAGGTTTGCTGATCCAGGGGCACAATACGCCGATTCTCCCCACGAATATTCAACTCTTCCCCCATCAGGGTATTCTCCAGGTCCTCGTAATTACATTTCGTAATTTCCGTTTCCGACAGGCCCTTACGTAGCATACAGCACAGGATGGCTTGATCACGCAGCCGAATAGGGGCCCTGCCTTCGGAAACCTTAAATAAGCGCTTGATCTCATCCTCTGTCAGGATCCCACGGCCCAAGGGACGAGGCTGGGGCTTGACCCTGATATTTTTGGCCGGATCTTCCTGTAGCAGCCCCTCATTCACGAGGAACACGAAAAATTGCCGTACTGCGGTCAGGTAAGTCTGGATCGTAGCATGGCTCACATGGCGTTCCGTTTTGAGATAGATCGGAAACTTCTCCAGATTTTCCTGGGACAATTCCACATTCCCTCCTTGCTCCAATATCCACAACTTGAAAATCTCAAGCGACTTCCCGTATGTCTTTACGGTGGCTTGAGATTTACCCTGCGCCAGCGTGCTCAAAAAAAAATCCACACGCGCAAGGATCGCATCGGTTGTCAAGGTCTTGACTAGATCGCGATCTTTTAGCATGGAAGAACTCTCCGGGTATCAACTCAGCCGTCTCAAAGCTCCATGTCTGGATCTAGGTTTTCAATCACTTCTGAGCATCGACGAAGGAAAGCAATCCCCATCGCCCCGTCAATGATCCGATGATCATACGACAGGGACAAGACCATCATATGTCTGATCGCAATCGTATCACCATGGTCTGGATGTTCAATAACCACCGGACGTTTGATGATAGTTCCAGTTGCCAATATAGCAACTTGAGGCTGTAGTATGATTGGAGTTCCCATCAGAGACCCGAGTGACCCTACGTTGGTCAAGGTAAAGGTCCCTCCTTGCAGATCATCTGGAAGCAGCTCCGACGCTCGTGCACGATGGGCTAAGTCATTGGCTGCATGGGCAAGTCCGGTGATGCTTAATCGCCCGGCATTGCGGATCACCGGCACAATCAACCCCGACTGTTCCAGTGCGACGGCAACCCCGATATGATGGTCTTTGCGTACGATAATCTTGTCTCCTTCGACAGAGCTGTTGAGCAGTGGAAAGTCACGCAGTGCTTCTACTGCAGCATAAATCAGGAAGGGGGCGTACGTCAGCTTCACGCCATCGCGTGCATAAAAGGCCTCCTTATTGGCTTCCCGAATTCGAACCAGCCGTGTTGCGTCCACCTCTGCAAACGAGGTCACATGCGCAGCAATGCGTCGCGACTTCGTCATATGCTCGGCAATCAACTGACGCATCCGATCCATCTGGATGACCTCCACCCGATCCCCTTTCCGGCCAGAATCCCAGGGAGCCGGCGTTTTTCTGGCGGGTGACACGGCCTTCTTCTTCGGTTTGGGAGAAGGTGCGCCTTTTCGGGATTCCAAGTGATCTACAAGGTCCTTTTTTGTAATCCGCCCAGAACGCCCGGAGCCTTTGATGCCAGCTAGTTCCTCTCGGGAAATATTCTCGGTCTCTGCAATACTGCGAACCAGTGGGCTTAGAAAACGCCCATCCTCCAAATGCCGTGCTCCCTCCGGTTCGGATGGCTCGGGTAATTTAGGTTCTGGCGCAGGCTCAGGTTCTGATACGCTCTCAGAGGGAGATGCTACTACTGGAGTATTTGCACTACCCTCCGCGCCAATAATGGCAATCGTGGTTCCAACATCCACCGTCTCTCCTTCGGGCACCAGAATTTTCCGCACAATCCCTGCAGCAGGGGCAGGCACATCGGTATCCACTTTGTCGGTCCCGATCTCTAGGAGCGTCTCATCCAATTCAACAGAATCTCCTTCTTTCTTATGCCAAGCAATGACTGTCCCCTCAGTGATGCTCTCGCCCATTTTCGGCATTACGACGGGGGTGTCCTCAACCGTAGATGCGGCTGGTGGTGGCGGGCTGGAATCCGAGGATGTCGGCTCCGGGGTCGTTTCTTCGGTATGAATCACAGCAATCACATGCCCGACGGGAACGGTCTCCCCCTCCGGGGTAAGGATTTTCCCGACGACTCCGGCCGTCGGCGCAGGTACATCCGTATCTACTTTGTCGGTCCCAATTTCCAGGAGCGTCTCATCCAGTTCAACAGGGTCTCCCTCTTTCTTATGCCAAACAATGACGGTTCCTTCGGTAATACTCTCGCCCATTTTGGGCATTGGGACTTCAACCTTTGCCATGGCATCAAATTTTTGGACTCATCTCCAACGTACCAATCAACGCCCAAGTTGTTTATTTACAGCAGCGGTGCAATCACAAGAGCAACCACGGCGATTAATTTAATCAGAATATTCAAACTTGGGCCGGATGTGTCCTTGAACGGATCCCCTACGGTATCCCCAACGACTGCAGCTTTGTGCGCTTCGGTGCCTTTTCCTAATATCACCCCATCAATATTCATTCCTCCTTCGATGCGTTTCTTCGCGTTATCCCACGCGCCGCCGGCATTGGACTGAAATATGGCAAACAGAACCCCAGACACGGTGACGCCAACCAGTAGCCCCCCCAACATATCCTTGCTGATAAAGCCAATCATAACCGGCAGCGCAATCGCCAACAGGCCGGGAGCAACCATTTCCCGAATAGCGGCGGCGGTTGAAATATCCACGCACTTGGCATACTCGGCGGGAGCCGTTCCTTCACGTAGCCCTGGAATCTCATTGAACTGCCTTCCCACTTCTACAATCATATCGGCGGACGCGCGTCCTACCGCAGCCATTGCCATCGCACTGAACACATAAGGCAGTGTCGCCCCGATCAGGAGTCCGGCAAGGATATTGGGCTGTGCCACATTAATAGTTTCAAGCCCGGTCTGCTGCATGAATGCAGCAAAGAGCGCGAGCGCCGTCAATGCCGCAGAACCAATGGCAAATCCTTTCCCGATGGCGGCAGTCGTATTCCCGACGGCATCTAGCTTATCGGTTCTCTCCCGCACTTCGGCGGGGAGGTGTGTCATTTCGGCGATTCCGCCAGCGTTATCGCTGATCGGGCCGTAGGCATCCACAGCCAGCTGAATTCCTGTGACCGATAACATCCCAACAGCAGCAATCGCAATTCCATACAGACCTGCCGTACTGAAAGCTCCAATAATCGCCAATGCCAGTACGATCGCGGGAATTCCCGTTGAATACATACCGGTCCCCAGACCGGAAATAATATTCGTTGCAGCACCCGTGACACTCTGCTTTGCAATCCGCAGAGTGGGCTGCGTCGTGGTGGCGGTAAAATATTCTGTCGCCAAGCCAATCAACACGCCGGCTGCCAAGCCGATCAGCATGGCCAAAAATACTCCCAGCGCTGTATAAACCCGTTCACCGACAATGCTTGTCGTTGCAGTCCACTCACCTGGCAACATCCAGGAGATCACAAAGAACGCAGCCACGGCCATGACTGCACTTGCACCAAATTCGCCCAGGTTCAATCCTCTCTGGGGATTCCCCCCTTCTTTGACACGGACAAAGTAGGATGCCAGAACGGAGACAAGAATCCCGACGGCCCCGAGAACCAGGGGAAGAAGTACTGCACTGATGCTTCCCAGAGCTGCACCAGATCCCTCAAATACCGTCAGGAACCCAGTCCCAAGCACCATTGCTCCAATGATGGAGCCGACATAGCTTTCAAAAAGATCTGCACCCATGCCGGCAACATCCCCCACGTTATCTCCTACATTGTCGGCGATCGTAGCGGGGTTTCGTGGATCATCTTCTGGAATCCCTTCATAGACCTTACCAGCGAGGTCGGCCCCCACATCTGCGGCCTTGGTATAGATCCCACCCCCGACACGGGCAAAAAGCGCAATGGATGAGGCACCGAGTGAAAACCCAGAAATCACCTCAATCACCCGAATCGTGGTCCAATCCGTCAACTCGCTATAGGCCAAAAACAATCCACCAAGCCCTAGAATCCCCAATCCTACCACGCATAGACCCATGACCAGACCACCAGAAAAAGCAATGTCCAGTGCAGGAGCTAGACCGGTTCGTGCCGCATTGGTGGTACGAACATTCGCTTTTGTGGCAACACGCATGCCAATGAACCCCGCGGCGCCACTACAAAATGCACCGACAAAGAACGACACGGCAACCATTGGAGATTGCCCTGTATCCGAATCACTTAACCAACCGGTAAAGACCAGAATGGCAGCCACGGATAAAACAAAGACGGCAATGACACGATACTCCCGGTTCAGGAACGCCTGTGCTCCCCGGGCGATATGCCCGGCAATCGTGACCATTTGTTCCGTACCTGGATCTTGTCTGGAGATCCATCGTGCCCGCATCCAGGCAAATATGAGTGCCACCACGCCACAGGCACACACCAAAAGGATTAGAGGGATAGATTGCATATGTGTAGAAATTCAAATCGGCCGTATAAGCAACGAACTCATAATTTGCACGACCGCCTAGGGTTTAGTAGTTCATGATGATTGGGCTCGCCCAGGAGTTTCTTCTGATTGCTTCTCAGAGGTCCGGGTGCGACGATTAAAACGATTCATGGCAGGTACAATCCCTTCTGCAACAAACATTAGGGCCGCATCCCGCGAATGGTCAAGTGTAGGGTTGATCGTTTCCCTCTCTTTTTGGTCGAAAGAGGAGAGTACATGATCCTTCTGCGTGCCCTGCTCAAATTCTTCTCCGATCCCGACGCGCAGCCTTGGAATATTCTCGTCTCCGAGAGCATCAATAATACTCTGCATCCCATTGTGACCTCCTGCACTCCCACTTTGACGCAGCCTTAGCGTACCGACAGGTAAATACAGGTCATCCATGACGACCAGAAATTCCCGGCCGCTAAGTCGCATACGTCGCTGAAAGCTGCGGGCAGATTCCCCACTTCGGTTCATCCAGGTTTGAGGTTTTGCGACGGTAAAGGCGTGTCCCCGCCAACGCCCTTTCCCCGCAACTGAATTCGTTCGGGAATGGGGGCGCAAGGTGATCCTGCAGCGCTCTGCGATCCGGTCAATCACTTCATAACCTACGTTATGGCGTGTTCCCTCGTATTCCGGGCCTGGGTTACCCAACCCAAGGATTACGCACTGTTTCTGTGGCATTAAAAAGCCGGAGTCGGCTTGTCTGGTACCTATTCCTCAATCTCCTCCTCTTCTTCCTCCTCTACTTCCTCGTCCACCTCTTCTTCCTCTTCTACAGCACGTGGACGCATGACTGTCATCAAAATTTGATCCTCCGGTGCAAGAAACTCCAGGGCCTCCTCCTCAAGATCACGTAGATAAATAGAGTCCCCGATATCCACTTCTCTCACATCAATATCAATCCGTGCAGGAATGTCCCGTGGGAAACAACTGACCAACAACTCATTCAAAACAAACTGAGGCGATCCACCCTTTGATTGTCCTACGGATACTCCAATAAAATTGAGCGGGATGGAAAGCGTCACTTTCTCGCCTGCCTGGAGTGCCTGAAAATCAACATGTATCGGACGATCCGTGACCGGATGATACGTAACATCCTTCACGATGCACTCCCAGGAATCGTCTCCAAGACTGACGTTCACAATGTGCGTTCGGTCCGTAAAAATGAGTGGATGCAGGCTTCGTTCACTCGTCACAAAAGGGTGTGCATCCACATGACGCCCATAAAGAACACAAGGAACATTCCCTTGTCTGCGCGCTGCCCTGGCAGAAGCTTTGCCAGGTGTACGCGCCTGTGCTGAAATCGAAATCACATTCATGGATTCTAGAACTAACTAATTAAACAATGTAGAAACAGAGTCGTCCGTGGAGATACGCTGGATGGCATCTGCAAACATCGCAGCAACACTGACCACCTCAATACGGTCAGACTTCCGCTTGAGTGGCACACTATCAGTCACCAGGAGCTTACTCAAAACAGAAGCCTCAACCCGTTCATAGGCTTTTCCTGACAACAATGGATGCGTGCATGCGGCCATGATTTCATGCGCTCCGGCATCTCTGAGAGCATTCGCAGCATTGGTCAATGTCCCGGCAGTGTCAATGATGTCGTCAATCAATAGCACATTACGTCCTTTAACCTCGCCAATAATGTTCATGATCTCTGCTTCATTCGGGTGGGGTCTGCGCTTATCAATGACTGCAAGGTCCGTGTCCAGTCGGTTGGCATAGGCGCGGGCCATCTTGATCGCACCTACGTCCGGTGCAACAACCACCAGGTTCGTCAGGCGAATTTTTTGAAGATAGCCCGCGAATACTGCTGAGGCATACAAATGATCCACAGGAACATTAAAAAATCCCTGAATCTGTGATGCATGCAAATCCATGGTGAGCAATCGGTTGATCCCGGCAGTCTGAAGGAGATCCGCCATGAGCTTAGCGGCAATGGGAACTCTCGGCTGATCCTTCCGCTCCTGACGGGCATATCCAAAGTAAGGGACGACGGCATTGATTCGGTCGGCAGATGCACGCTTGGCGGCATCAATCAGGAGTAACAGCTCCATCCAGTTGTCTGCATTCGGATACGTACTCTGTACGATAAACAGGTCCCTCCCCCGGATAGACTCCTGATATTTTGCGTATAATTCTCCATCCGAAAACACAACACGCTGCAGCTTTCCGAGCGGTTGACCGTAGGCTTCGGCAATCTTTTCCGCTAGCGCGGGGTTACTGCTACCCGTAAAGATTCCAACGGGGGGTTCCTGACATGACATTAATTCGTGTATTGTATTGGGACAAAGGAGGTTGCCCGGGGAGGACTCGAACCTCCACCGACGGCTCCAAAGGCCGCTGTCCTGCCATTAGACGACCGGGCAATTACGTATAACGATCCCACTTCGTGTTAGAAAATTGCAAAGATAACAAGAATCCTGCTCTCCTTTGCGTAAATTGACGTGAAAATTTGATGAAAAATCCAGTTATCGGCATAATTGGGGGAATGGGCCCGCAAGCAGGACTTGACCTAGCCGCAAAAGTGATTGCGCAAACACGAGCCGTCACGGATCAGGATCACCTTCCGATGGCGCTGCTGTCCTATGGCCACTTGATTGGCGATCGGAGCGCCTACGTATTTGGGGAGTCGAGTGAGAATCCGGGAATTGCAATTGCCTCGGTTGCCCGTGAACTTTCCAGCCTCGGGGTTCAGGTCGCAGGGATCCCTTGTAATTCTGCACATGCTCCGCAAATTTTTGACGAATTGACACGGTTATCAAAGGGAATCCGCATCCTGCACCTTATCCAGGAGACCGTTCGCCACATCCAGGAAACCTTGCCGGACATGACCCGAATTGGATGTTTATCCACGTTGAGCGTTCATCGCCTGGGCCTGTACCGATCTGCACTGGAAAATGCCGGCTATACACCCGTAATGCCCACCGATGAGGTGGCAGAGCAGGTGGTTCACCGAGCCATCTTTGACCCCGGGTTTGGAATCAAGGCTCATTCTGCCCCTGTCACGGATCAGGCGCGGGCAATGGTACTCTCTGCGGTGGCTCACTGCCGTAGCAGAGGAGCGGAGAGTGTCATTCTGGGGTGCACAGAGCTCCCACTTGCTGTTTCCCATGCCAAGGACATCCCCCTGATTGACCCTGCCTGTGCTCTGGCACGTGCACTGATCCGTGAGACATCGCCTCAAAAACTTGTTCCCCTTTGATCAAATTCCTAAGCGCCAAGTCGTAAATTTGGGTACTACAATGGATATGGTATTGCATAGCTTAAGATTCATCTGCCGTCGTTGATGCTGCGAACTTTGATCACCGGTGGCGCTGGCTTTCTTGGGTCTCATCTATGTGACCGGCTGCTTGACGATGGGCATGAGGTGGTCTGTATGGACAATTTCCTGACCGGATCACCGGACAATATTTCACATTTGACCGGGCACCCACGTTTTAGCTTTCTTGAGCATGATGTGACCGAGTATATCACGATTGAAGGGCCGCTCGACTACGTGCTCCATTTCGCGAGTCCGGCATCTCCGATTGATTATCTGCGCCTTCCGATCCAGACACTCAAGGTTGGGGCTCTGGGAACACACAATGCTCTTGGGCTGACCAAAGCAAAGAATGCATGTTTCCTTTTGGCATCCACCAGCGAGGTCTATGGAGATCCGAACACGCATCCCCAAAAAGAGACGTACTGGGGGAATGTCAACCCGGTTGGCTTGCGTGGGGTCTATGATGAGGCAAAACGGTTCGCAGAAGCGATCACAATGGCCTATCACCGCCATCACAATGTCCCGACTCGTATCGTACGTATCTTCAACACGTATGGCCCCCGTATGCGCCTCAACGATGGCAGAGCACTCCCGGCGTTTATGCGTCAGGCGCTCTCTGGAGAGCCGATCACCGTCCACGGAACGGGCAAACAAACCCGCTCATTTACCTATGTGGACGACACCATTGAGGGGATCGTACGGCTGCTCTACAGCAATGTAACCTCCCCGGTAAATATTGGGTGCTGCGATGAAATTTCCATCCTTGAGTTTGCAAAAGAAATTATTGCGCTGGTCAACAGTACAAGTGCGATTACTCATGACCCGCTCCCTGAAGATGACCCTAAAAGCCGTCGACCGGACATCTCTCTGGCGAACAGGCTCCTGGATTGGAGTCCCGGGGTGGACCGGGAAGAAGGTCTGCGACGTACACTCGTCTATGTTCTTGAGAAAATCGGCCAGGCGCCCTGATCCATGCATCTGAAAAATCTGGATGCATCCATTTATGTAGCCGGGCACAGAGGACTGCTTGGGCGTGCACTAGTGAAGAAGCTCCGTGCAAGTGGATATACGAATTTGCTGCTTCGCACAAGTGCAGAGCTGGATCTTCGATGCCAACGCTCGGTCAACCACTTCTTTGAAGAAGAACAGCCGGAATTCGTGATTCTGGCTGCTGCGCGGGTTGGGGGGATCCTTGCCAATGATCAATATCCGGCAGACTTTCTGGGGGATAATCTCTCGATCCAGAACCATGTCCTGGATGCCGCAAAAAATACCGGTGTAAAGCGTCTGCTTTTTCTTGGGAGCACCTGCATTTATCCCCGGGAGGCCGAACAACCCCTGAAGGAAACGGCTTTACTCAGCGGACCGCTTGAGACGACGAACCGATGGTATGCGGTTGCCAAGATTACCGGTGCCGTTCAATGTCAGGCACTGCGGCGTCAGCATGGCTGTGATTTTGTAACGGTCATGGCAACAAACCTCTATGGACCGGGGGACAACTTTGACCTCGCCTCCAGTCACGTACTGCCAGCACTCATGCGAAAGCTTCATGAAGCACACACGTCTGGCGAAGGACGAATCTCTGTCTGGGGTTCTGGAACTCCCCGCCGAGAATTTCTCTACAGTGAAGACATGGCAGATGCCTGTGTATTTGTGCTGCAAACACCGGAGGAAGAACTTTTGCGTATCGCGCCCGATTCCATGCTGAATGTGGGCTGTGGACAGGACTTCAGTATTTCCGACCTATGCAGGCTCCTTCAGGAGGTGATGGGCACAGACTGTGTACTTGAATTTGACTCCTCCAAGCCAGATGGCACCCCACGGAAGCTTGTTGACGTTTCACGCTTGACCGAGTTGGGCTGGACGGCTCCAACCTCATTACAGAGAGGGATTCACAAGACGTATACGTGGTACAAGTCCCAATGCCAATGAAGAATAAAACAGCTTTGATTACCGGTGTGACCGGTCAGGATGGTGCATATCTCTCTGAACTCCTTCTGGATAAGGGATACACTGTTCACGGTGTGAAACGCCGTGCAAGCCTCTTTAATACGCAGCGGATCGATCATCTGTACATGGATCCACATGTTGACCAAGCGCGGTTCCGACTCCATTACGGGGATCTGACCGACTCGACCAACCTGATTCGCATTGTGCAGGAAGTGCAACCGGATGAGATCTATAACTTGGGCGCGCAGAGCCATGTACAGGTCAGCTTTGACACCCCCGAATACACGGCGAATGCGGATGCGGTTGGGGTTTTAAGGCTGCTGGAGGCGGTTCGTATCCTGGGTATGACCGACCAAATCCGATTTTATCAGGCGTCTACCAGCGAACTCTTCGGCAACGCGCCGCCCCCTCAATCCGAAACAACTCCGTTCCGCCCCCGAAGCCCCTACGGTGCCGCCAAGCTCTACGCCTACTGGATCACAGTCAACTATCGAGAAGCCTATGGCATGTATGCCTGCAACGGAATTCTTTTCAACCATGAAAGCCCGCTGCGTGGGGAGACGTTTGTGACTCGCAAAATCACCCGGGCCGCAGCAAGGATCCAGCTTGGGATTGATCAAAAGCTATACCTCGGAAATCTTGATGCCAAGCGGGACTGGGGACATGCGCGCGACTATGTAGAAGGGATGTGGCGGATGCTGCAACAGGAAGTTGCGCGTGACTATGTGTTAGCAACCGGACGAGCCACCTCGGTACGAACCCTCTGCTCTTTGGCCTTCGCGGAAGCGGGGCTGCCTTTGGAATGGAAGGGTACCGGAAAGAATGAAAAGGGGCACTGTAAAAAAACCGGACGTATCCTTGTCGAAGTTGACCCTCGCTATTATCGACCCGCCGAAGTGGATCATTTACGGGGAGATTCCTCTCTTGCGTGGAAAGAGCTCGGCTGGAAACCAACCACCACTTTCGAGGACATGATCCAAGAAATGGTCCAGGGTGATCTCCGACGGGAACAGGATCTTCATTAAGCGGATCAAAGCTCCGATACAACCTTGACCTCGCCCTAAACTGCACTTTTCGCACATGCATGAGCTCCTGAATGGGATCGTCCTTGCCGGCGGCACAGGAAGTCGATTGTACCCTCTTACGAAGGTTACCAACAAGCATTTGCTTCCTGTGGGAAGATATCCAATGATTTACCATCCGCTCATGCGACTCCAGGAAGCCGGCATTGAGCGGGTTGCTGTAGTTACCAGCCCTGAACATATGGGAGATGTTGTGAATCTCCTCGGAAGCGGAAGGACACTGGGACTTGACCTGACGTACCGTGTTCAGGATCAACCAGGTGGCATTGCGCAGGCGCTGGGGTTATGTGAGCATTTTGCCGGTGGCAAGCCCTTTCTGGTCGCCCTTGGAGACAATATCCTAGAAGACAGCCTGACTCGTGAGGTGGATTTGTTTCGTCGCCAGAAAGATGGCGCACGTATTCTCTTGAAGGCCGTTCCGGATCCTGAGCGTTATGGGGTCCCCCGCTTCCAAGGAGGGGAGATTGTCGAAATCATGGAAAAACCCGAATCTCCACCGAGCCAGTATGCGGTGACGGGACTTTATTTCTATGACGCACAAGTGTTCGACTTTATTCGCACTCTCTCCCCGAGTCGGCGTGGTGAATACGAAGTTAGTGACCTGAATTCCGCTTATGTCAAATACAGTACCTTAACCTATGGCGTACTGGAGGGCTGGTGGGGAGATGCGGGGACGCTAGAGGGCTGGCATGAGGCGAATCAGCTCGCACGGAACCTTGTCTATCCTGCATTGAGTACTGAGGTATAATGACCAATGAACTGGAGAACGGGCGTGGTACATGACTGCATCGTACGGCTGTTGCCTCGCTATACAGATGAGCGCGGCTGGCTGTCAGAAATCTTCCGGCACGATGAACTGGAGAAAGAATTCCACCCCGTGATGGCCTATGTTTCTCTAACGCGTGCCGACATTACCCGCGGCCCGCATGAACATCGCCATCAGACCGACCTTTTTGCATTTTTGAATGGATCCTTCCGGCTCTACCTGTGGGATGATCGTGAAGACTCCCCGACTTATGGAACCAGGCAAGTACTGGATGCCGGAGGGGAATCCCCAACGGCCGTCCTGATCCCTCCAGGAGTGATCCATGCTTACCGGAATACTGGCGCATCGGATGCACTCGTCATCAACTGCCCCAACCGGCTCTATGCCGGGCGCGGTAAAATGAATCCAGTGGACGAAATCCGCTGGGAAGAACGCCCTGATCGCAACCTAATTCTTGACTAACCCGTGAAGCTTATTATCCCTATGGCTGGGCATGGCAAACGCTTGCGCCCCCAGTCATCTATCACACCGAAGCCACTTATGACCGTACGTGGTCAATGTATGGTGGAACGTATTGTAGAAAAATTTACCCATACCCTGCCCCGTTCCGTTACGGACGGTGTTTTTATCCTTGGGCCGGGGTTTGATCGCAAGGCCTACGACATCCTGGATTCTGTTTGCGACCGGCATGGTATCCAGGCGCATTATATCATTCAGGAAGAGGCAAAAGGAACAGCACATGCGGTCATGTGCGCACAGGAATTTCTGGCAGGAGAAGGCGTTGTCGTCTACGCCGATACAGTCTTTGACATGGACCCCATTCATGATCTGCACAGCAGTGACGTTGTGGCCTGGGTCAGGGAAGTAGAGGATCCTAGCAGGTTTGGGGTTGCCGTACGGGAAGGGGATCAAGTTACGGCCTTCGTGGAAAAACCGAAAGAATTCATCTCCAACGAGGCACTGATCGGTATCTACTACGTCAGACATTTGGAAAAACTACAGGCAGCAATCCAGGTGCTCTTTGACAACAATATCTGTGGCAAGGGTGGAGAATACTATCTAACGGATGCCTTTGACGGGATGCTAAAGCAGGGGTTAATCTTTCGGACTGCTGCAGTGAATGCATGGCTGGACTGTGGGACGCTGGATGCATTTATGGATACGACCCGATACCTTCTTGATCATGAGCCGCAGACTACGGCTAGGCCCGGTTGTACGAATTCAATCGTCCATGAGCCTGTATACATCGCCGAAGATGCGGTCGTGAAGAACTCCGTTATCGGCCCTTACGTGAGTGTGGAAGCCGGTGCTCATGTAGCGGACTCCATCATTCGGGGCAGTATCATTTTTGAATCTGCATGTGTTCGGGGCTCCGTCTTACATGAATCTATGATTGGTGCAAACAGTGTTGTTGCCGGTATGTACAAAAAAATCAACGTTGGTGACCACTCCTATCTGCAATAATGTCGATTCGTGTGCTGCAGATCCACCCGAGTGACAATGTCGCAGTTGCTCTAGCCTCTATGCCAGCAGGCGTAGAGGCTCTGTCCGGTTGTGTAACGCAAGCTCCCGTACCGGCAAAACACAAGGTTGTAACCCAACCTATCAGAGCATCGGAACCCGTCTTGATGTACGGTGTCACCGTGGGGAAGGCCTTGCGTGATCTACGCCCCGGTGACCGATTAAGCCAGAGAGATCTCATCCACGATACCTCTGCATATCGTGTGAGAGATGTGCCTCGAGCGTGGAATCCCCCGGATGTCTCGAAATGGGCAACGACAGTTTTTCAGGGATATCATCGCACGGATGGCCAGGTGGGGACAGCGAATTATTGGATCGTGGTCCCGATGGTGTTCTGCGAGAACCGGAATATTGATGTCCTTCGACGCGCGTTTGAGGATGAGTTGGGATATGGGATGGATTCTGAGTACCGGAGCCTAGTTGCCGCCCTAGCCCATGCACACCGCACCGGCAAGCCGTTCATTGAAACAGATCTGGCACCGGTTAGATCTACTCCACTATTTGAGAATGTAGACGGGATACGGTTCCTTACCCATCATATGGGCTGCGGTGGAACCCGGCAGGACGCCCGCACTCTCTGTGGGCTTTTGGCGGGATACCTGAACCATCCAAATGTATGCGGTGCAACCGTACTGAGCCTCGGATGCGAGAATGCCGAGTTGAAATTGTTGATGGAAGAAGTGCGTGGGCGTAACCCAACATTCGAAAAGCCTCTTCACATTTTCCGGCAGCAATCCTTTGCCAGCGCCGATAGCCTGATCACAAAGGCAATTAACGATACGTTTGCCGGCTTGCGAAAGGCCAACCGGCTTCGCCGGGCCCCTGCTCCGCTGAGCAAGCTCACGTTAGGCTTGGAATGCGGAGGCTCAGATGGGTTCAGTGGAATTACGGCAAATCCAGCCATGGGATACACGACTGATTTGCTTGTTGCGCTGGGTGGCAACGCCATTCTGGGGGAATTTCCAGAACTCTGCGGCCAAGAGCAGGCATTGATTGACCGATGTACCCATGTCTCAATCGCGGAACGCTTCGTGCACTTGATGGAATCCTATTCGGCCTTGGCAGAAGCGGTTGGGTCCGGCTTTGATATGAACCCGTCTCCAGGAAATATCCGGGATGGATTATTGACAGATGCGATGAAGAGCGCCGGTGCTGTACGAAAAGGTGGCACCTCCCCCATCACAGCGGTTCTTGACTACCCTGAATATGTAATTACGCCGGGCCTGAACCTTTTGTGTACGCCCGGCGGTGATGTTGAATCTACGACTGCCATTGCCGGAGCAGGCGCTCAGATTATTCTCTTTTCCACAGGGATGGGAACTCCGACGGGCAATCCCGTTGCACAGGTCGCCAAAATCAGTAGCAATTCAGCGCTCGCTGATCGCATCCCGGATTTGATCGACTTGGATGCCGGGGGCATCCTGAACGGCCAGGATACTATTGAATCTGTGGGCGAGCAAATTCTCGATTTGGTCGTGCAGATCGCAAGCGGAGATTTGACTCCCGCTTCTGAGCGTTTGGGTCAAAACGACTTCATCCCCTGGAAACGTGGTATATCTCTGTAGAAGGAGACGGCTACGGTAATTTGGAAGAGTAACCGTGTACAGCAAACCTTTGCAGAAGGACCGGATGTAGTGTTCACTTTTTTCAAAATCCCGCCCTATGATATCCGTGCCAGAGATAACTGCCGAAGTCAAGACAAAACGCTCCCGCCTATTCAATACGAAAGCGCCCCGATACCACTGGTGAGCATCGGGGCGCTTTCTTTGGATTCCGGGTAGCTGAACTACTCTGCATACATTACTTCATCAGCGTCATGAGACCCGTCTTCTGATACCTACTTCCCGATCCTATCGCAACCATCCGATACAGATAGGTTCCTGATGCAAGTTGAACGGCATTCAGTTCAATGGTGTGGTTCACACCCGCTTCAAACACCTGTGAGGGTAACTCCATTACCCTGCGTCCCAACACATCACTGACCTGCAGTGTCACCTGCGCCCTCTCAGGAAGATCAAACTGGATCCGTGTTGACGGATTGAACGGGTTCGGATAGTTCCCATGGAGCACGAACTCCGAAGGGATTTCGCTAATCCCGTCCTCAACGGCCGTTGACACACGAGGAAAGAATGAACCAGCCACAATGAGGTCCGGATCGCCGGGGAATATTCCAGGAGGAACTTCGATTATATTCCCATAAGTCGTTCTGAGAGTTCCTTCCTCATCATCATTGGGATTATCTGGATCATCCCAGTAATAATCCACAAAAACACTATCGGATCGGGCTGCTTCAATGATTTTGTACACAAACGTCGTATCCCCTCTAAGATCGGCGTTGCCAAGGACCGTGCGACCTTGCCGAAAGGGGTCTGTTGCGTGGAAAAACACATACCCTTTCTCCGTAATTACGTAGAGGTAAACGGTGCCGTGTCTGAAGTGTCCGCCATCTTCAACCTTTATTCGGAACTGACATCCCAACTGACGAGTGAATGTTATCCCGCGCGATTCACGAAGGTCTCGCAACCATTTCGTAGCACCGTCCACAAACATTTTCAGAGTTTCGCGACTCACCACTTGGTCAGCAGAAACCTCAGGGAAATCGATATCAGTAATGGGTTTACACAGACCTTCTAAATCCTGCGAATATCCAGCAACCATCACAAACTCGTGGTTGTTTATACGTGATCTGTGATCTGTATCGCATCGCAAAACTCGTCATCGTCGTACAGTCTGAGCGGTTCGCTGGATCACTGTACTTACAGTACTCCACCTTTATTGCTTCCTCTTTCGTTGCCTTCAACATCTCTTTGAACACCTCCGTCCCTTCTCCATCTATTTGATCAAGTACGTATTGCTTGTTTAACTGGGGAGACTTCCCATGAAAAGAAATGCGTCCCCCATCACCAATGATTACCAGATAGATCTCGCCTGAATGTAAATCAGAACCGTCTGTGTACAGATCCTGTAAGATTGCAAGCCCTTCGTCAAGGTCCTCCAATTTTTCAAACTCCGAGGCGGCCCAAGTGACAAAAGCCTTCAGAGAATCTTCATTCACGATTCCATCCTCACCCACGACTGCACTGGCTGTCACCTTCGGCACCTGCGCCTGTAGTGAGTTTGAGTCTGAAAACTGAATCCCTGCTCCCCAAAAGATGATCAAGGTCAGGGTAACTATAAATTTCCATCTAATCGATAACATCATACTACTTGTAGGTTTTGACTGATTCGGATAGGCTAAACATAAGGAAATTATAGTGAATAGTTGAACGGTCTCCGCTCATTCTCGCTCGATTTTTTCAGATTCAGAGATAGAATCGTCCATTGGGTCATCCCTCCGCAGTACTACCTTCCTAACCATCTCACGCATGGTCATCCCGCTATAACGCGGATTTACGCACGGCTCGTCCAACATCTCGTCTAAACGGTCCCCCACGGACTGCGCTAAGGTGGTCTTACCGCACTGACGAGGTCCATGGATCAGGTTAACTGGTGAGTACCCCCTCTTTTCAATAAGAAGAGACTGTAAATTTCGAGGAATGAGAGCTCTCCCAGTCATTTTGCGAATAGTTGTCGGTGAATGCTTTGACTAATTGTCAGCATACTTATCGGCTGAATGTCAGTTTCAATCCCGGCTGAATGTCAATCTTAATTCAGAGTATATGTTAGAATTAAGGAACAGCAGCGTAATATTATTTTCAGTTTCATATGTGTGTTAGAATATGATTCGGCTGGATGTCAGAAGATACTACATCTGAATGTCAAAGTATAATAAATATAATTGTGAGAACGGCTACGGAACGTGAAATCCAGGAGGGTTTATATGGTTGTTTCCCGACGGCAGTAGAGCCTGAGTCTGAAAAGGACAATCTTTCAGAGGGACGATATTTAACCTGGGTTTGGGAATCAACCTTTGAGTCATCAATGGATAAGACCTGACCTGAGTTGAGGAACAAAGAATTTGATTATATCTATCATCTTCAATGCGGAATACAATGAAATTCTGGGGAGTTCTTACCCTTGTCAGCCTTTTTCTATTCAACGTAGCAACACAAGCGCAATCTAACGAAGAAAGGCTTCTCGGAGGGATGGCGCTACTCAACGGTGGATCAAACAATAGGAATTTTGACCAGGTCCTGGAAGCGCGTAGAATCCTAGAGCAGATCACGGAAGATGAAAATCTCGCAATCTGGGCTCATTACTACGCGGGATCTGCATCTGGTGCTCTGGCCAATATGATTACAGAAGGTCGCGTACCTGAGCGAAAACGCGAGCTCGTCGACCATATCAACTCTGCTATTCAACATATGGAAGTGGTCTTGGAGCTGGATCCGATGTTTGCAGAAGGATGGAGCTTGCTTTCCAGCGCATATATACACAAAATTTCTGTGAGACCACTGAAAGCCATAGGATTAAGCCGCAAGTACCGGCGAGCCAGGGCCAAGGCCCTAGAACTGGAACCTAAGAACCCCAGAGTAATCTTAGTGAGCGGAATTATTGACTACGCCCTCCCCGGGATTGTCGGGGGAAATAAGGATCATGCTGTGGGGGCATTTGAAGAAGCTGCACGTCTCTTTGCCGAAGAAGTCATTGACGACCCCTTTGCGCCCTCCTGGGGGCATGATGAAGTCTATGCCCGACTGGGAATTGTTTATATGGATCGAGGAGATCTTGTGGACGCCAGAAATGCTTTCGAACGATCCCTTAAGATCAACCCTGAATTCGGATGGGTGTCACAAGACTTGATTCCCTCCCTGGAAAAACTCGAAGCTGCCGCATCAAACAGCTAACTGCTGGAAGTTCTTCGAACGGTTGATAGAGGACTCCGGCAGCACGACCCAGTTGACTTGGCTTCAACGGGATCGCATCAAACCTGCAGAACGGTTGTTCGCCCTAGGTTTCCCCAGAGCACATGCTCTGATCTGGCCATGAAAATTCGCCAACCTGATCATACCAGTGTCATAAGTTGGTGCTCTCCACAGTAATCAATATTGAGCCGCGAGCGCACTTGATCCAGGAAGCTGTCACCGTACTTGGTTAGAAAATAGAGGGCTGGCAATTCCCGTTCCTGAAAATTCCCATTGGGGTACAGCGCTTCTTTGCAGTGTTCAATCTGAGTCCTTAGTTGTTCGTGCCGTCGCTTTTCGGCACGTTCGGCCCGCTGTTGTAGCTTCGAGAGAGCTTTCCTCCATTGTGCCAAGGTCGCCTCTACGGTAGGTTGCAGCGTCACATCCACCTCCGTCACTGCCGGTCTTAATCCATCCGCACTCTCATCAAGCATCACTCCGGCCTTTTTGAACGCTTGTGCAAGTTCTGACCCTTCCAGTACGCGTTTGCGCATGATTTCCGGGATTTCACTGCCCAGTTCCTCTGCCGCCAAATCATGACGGTCCATCAACTCTGCAATCCTTGGCTCAATGATTGTAAGACTTGCCCGTGGGAAAATAATGGGCATTGGGCGCTTTGCCCAAGTATATAGCGATTTAAGCTGAGCGAAATATGCTATCTCTCCCGGACCCGCTACGTAGGCAACCGTGGGCAACAATGAATCCTGTACAAGCGGCCGCATAACAACATTGGGACTCAAGCTGCACGGTGGAATTTCGTGGATCTGATCAATTGGAATGATCTTCTCTTCGGAAAATTGTGGGCTATAGCCATTGCCTGTCGGATGTAATGCTTCCCGCTGCGACTCGCTGAGCAGAAATACATTCCCAGGGCGAACATGAACCTGTGCATGATAATCCTCTTCCAGAGCATCGCTGGTCGCCTTTAAAGCCGTGTGAGTTGTCGCGTATTCTTTTAATTCACGTCGAAGCAGAGGAGCAATCAGTTCTTTCAGTCGGCAGTCTTCTGGGTTCATAAAGACCATCGAATCACTGCCCAGGAGAGATTTTAATGTCTGGGCAAATGCATCAGTGAACGTGGTTCCTTGGTGATATGCTGAGTAGTAACTTCCCAGTACTTCATCTCGGAATTCTGTCATCGGTAGTTGGTCGATGAGCTCCCCCCGGACACGATCAATCTCTGCATTGAAGACCAGAGAGCCCACGCTGCCAAGATTGCCTGTCTCGGGGAGTCTGTGTCCCTCGTACCATATCTTCCTGCCGACCAGACTGATCTGTCGCACTTCATCAAGATCATGATCTCCTCCTTCAATCCAAAAGACCGGTATGACCGGTCGGGAAAGTACACTTGTCAGGCGATCCGCTAAACGAACAGCGGACAAGGCCTTGTACAGTGTGTAGAGCGGGCCGCCAAAAATCCCGACCTGTTGGCCGGTGACCACTGCTAATGAATCTGGGTCTCGAAGTTGCGATGCCAGAGTTCCATTATTCCAGTTAGAATTTTGCTCTTCAAGTACATCGACTAATATCTGACGATCCACGGGGCTCGTCGTCAGATTTTGGGCAACCGCTTCGTAACTGCTGTTCTCACGCCAATCTCCTGCATAGTAGTCCGCTAGCCGAGCGTACTCCGTCGTGTAGGTAGAGAAAAGCCGTGATACTCCCTTCATTCCCTTATAGATCTTATAGCAGGACGGTTCTGCCTGATTAGCGCTACCTTAGCGCGATCC